>DASRUW010000200.1:0-3872 GCA_035655255.1 Telluria sp.
GCAGATCCCGGCCAAGCTCGATCCGGCCTTGCAGCGCCTGCCGGAGCTGACCCGCAAGCTCGATAGCGCCACCGCCAACATCGACCAGCTGTCCCGGGACTGGGACGCGCTGGCCCTGCGCCTGAACGCCAAGGACGGCCCGGTGGACCGCCTGTCCGACACGGTGGTCTCGGTCGGCGCCATCGCCAGCGACATCGAGCTGCAAACCCTGCCGCACGTGGTGACCATGACGGACGAAGCGAAATCCTCGCTGCGCGCCGTCAAGCGCACCGTCAACACCATCAGCGACCGTCCGCAAAGCCTGCTGTTCGGCGCCCAGGCGGTGCCGCCCGGCCCCGGCGAACCGGGCTTCACGCCGCCGCCCGCCAAATAAGGAACCGACCATGAACCGACTGCTCCTCGTCCTCCTGCTCGCCCTGGCCGGCTGCGCCTCGCCCCACGGCGGCCCGGCCGCCACCCTGTACGACTTCGGCGCCCTGCCCGACCCCGCGCCCCAGGCCGCGCTCAAGCTGCCGCCGGTGATCGTGCCCGACGTGACCGGGCCGGCGTGGCTGGACACCCAGACCATGGTCTACCGCCTGAACTACAGCGATCCGCTGCAGTCGCGTCCCTACGCCAACAGCCGCTGGTCCAGCACCCCGCTGCAGCTGCTCACCCAGCGCGTGAAGGCGCGCCTGGCCCAGGCCGGGGTCAAGGTGCTGTCGACCACCGACGCCGGCGCCGGCGTGCTGCTGCTGCGGATCGAGGCGGACGATTTTTCCCACGCCTTCGACAGCAACATGCGCAACGCCGGCACCGTGGTGCTGCGCGCCTCCCTGTTCGACGGCCACCGCTTCCTCGACCAGAAGACCTTCGTGCGCAGCACGCCCTCGGCCAGCGCCGACGCCGGCGGCGGCGTGCGCGCGCTGACCACATCGACGGACGCCATTGCGGCGGATATCATTGCGTGGTTGTCCGCGCTCCCGCTTACCCGCCCATGACGCCTACCGAGGCACCGGCCGCTCCGCCCGCACCAGATTCCGCTCCGCGCCCGTCCTCGGTGGCGCGCGCGGCGCTGCTGGCGTATGTATTCCTGATCGTCTACGCCAGCTGGTTTCCGTTCAGCGGATGGCGCAACAGCGGCCTGTCGCCGCTCGCCTTCCTGAACTGGGAAATACCGCGCTACTGGACCGCCTTCGACGTCTCCGTCAACGTGGTCGGCTACGTGCCGCTCGGGGTGCTGCTGGTGTTCGCGCTGTGGCCGCGCATCCGCGGGCCGCTGGCGGTGGCCATCGCGCTCGCCAGCGGCGTGCTGGTGTCCGGCACCATGGAAGCGGTGCAGACCTTCCTTCCGAGCCGGGTGCCGTCCAACCTGGATTTCGTCACCAACGGCCTGGGCTGCGCGCTCGGCGCGCTGTGGGGCGCCATCTCGGTGCGCACCTACCTCGAACGCGGCCGCCTGTACCGCCTGCGCGCGCGCTGGTTCGCGCCGCACGCGAGCCAGGGCCTGGTGGTGGTGGCCCTGTGGCCGCTGGCCCAGATCTACCCGCAAAGCTACCTGTTCGGCCACGGCCAGCTGCTGCCCATCCTGTCCGAATGGCTGTCCGACTGGCTCGACACCAGCATCGACCTGGTGGCCCTGATCCGGCGCGACGGCGCCCTGAGCCCGGAGCAGTACTGGCTGTCCGAGACCATCATCACGGCCTGCGGCCTGACCGGCGCGGTGCTGTGCATGCTGTGCCTGATGCGGCGCGGCGCCCCGCGCGCGCTGCTGGTGGGCGGGCTGATCGGGGTCACCCTGCTGGTCAAGGCGCTGGCCAGCGCGCTCCTGTTCACGCCGGATAACGCCTGGGTGTGGGTCACGCCGGGCGCCGAGGGCGGCTTCCTGATCGGGGTGATCATGCTGGCGGGCCTGGCCTTCGCGCCCCAGGTCGCGCAGCGCCGGCTGGCCGTGCTGACCCTGGTGCTCAGCCTCCTGGTGGTCAATTCGATCCCCGTGAATCCGTATTTCGTGAATACCTTGCAAGCCTGGGTCCAGGGAAAGTTCCTGAACTTCAACGGCGCGGCCCAGTTCCTCGGCCTGATGTGGCCTTTTTTCGCGCTGTGGTACCTGCTGCTGCCCGCACACGAACTCAATCGCCAGCAAGAACGCGTATGATTGCGGTTTTGGCGAGAACAATCCATGAGTGAACCGTATTACAAACACCATGTCTTCTTCTGCATGAACAAGCGGGAGGACGGCCGCCGCAGCTGCGGCGAGCATGGCGCCGAGCAGGCCCAGCAGCACGCCAAGAAGCGCATCAAGTCGATGGACCTGAACGGCCAGGGCAAGATCCGCATCAACCAGTCCGGCTGCCTGGACCGCTGCGAGGAAGGCCCCTGCCTGGTGGTCTACCCGGAAGGCACCTGGTACACCTACGTCGACACCGAAGACGTCGACGAGATCATCGACAGCCACCTCGTGGGCGGCAAGCCCGTCGACCGCCTCAAGATCTGACCGCATGCTGAAGACCGAAAAATTCACGCTGACAGGCGGCGCCGGCACGATGGAATGCCAGCTCGACCTGCCGGCCGGGGCGCCGCGCGGCATCGCGCTGGTGGCCCATCCGCACCCGCTGTACGGCGGCACCATGGACAACAAGGTCGCCCAGACCCTGGCCCGCACCTTCGTCGGGCTCGGCTACGTGGCCGCGCGCTTCAACTTCCGCGGCGTGGGCGCCTCCGAGGGCGCGCACGACGACGGGCGCGGCGAGACCGACGACATGCTCGTCATGTGGAACCACATGCGCGCCCAATACCCCGGACTGCCGGTCGCGCTGTCCGGCTTCTCGTTCGGCACCTACGTGCAGGCGATGCTGCAGCAGCGCCTGATCCAGCAGGGCACACCGGCCGAGCGCCTGGTCCTGGTGGGCACGGCGGCCGGCAAGTGGCCGATGCCGGAAGTCCCGCAGGACACGATCCTGATCCACGGCGAAGTGGACGACACCATCACCCTGACCGCGGTGCTCGACTGGGCGCGGCCGCAGGACATCCCGGTGATCGTCATCCCCGGCGCCGACCATTTCTTCCACCGCAAGCTCACCCACATCAAGACCCTGGTCACCCAGATGTGGCGCCGCGATTGATTCATATTGTTTATACCGTTTAGCTGCAAATGAAAAAACTGATTGCCGCAGTCGCCGCCAGCGTCCTGCTCATGTCCGCCGCCCCGGCGCAGACCGTTCCCGTTCCCACCGTCGCCGCCAAGTCGTGGATCCTGCTGGACGCCACCTCCGGCCAGGTGATCGCCGCCCAGGACCCCGCCGCGCGCGTGGAGCCGGCCTCGCTCACCAAGATCATGACGGCCTACGTCACCTTCGAAGCGCTGCGCGACAAGAAGGTCACGCTGGACCAGATGGTCAACGTCTCGGTCAAGGCCTGGAAGGTCGATTCGTCCAGCTCCAAGATGTTCATCGACCCGGCCACGCCGGTCTCGATCAAGGACCTGCTGTACGGCCTCATGGTCCAGTCCGGGAACGACGCCGCCGTCGCCCTGGCCGAAGCCGTGGCCGGCGACGAGGCCAGCTTCGTCACCCTCATGAACCGCGACGCCGAGCGCATGGGCCTGAAGAACACCCACTTCGCCAACGCCCACGGCCTGCCCAGCCCGGAGAACTATTCCACCGCCCAGGACCTGGCGGTGCTGGCCTCGCACATCATCAAGGACTTCCCCGAGTACTACAAGATCGACTCGGTCAAGCAGTTCACCTACAACAAGATCACCCAGCAGAACCGCAACCGCCTGCTGTGGCTCGATCCGACCGTGGACGGCATGAAGACCGGCCACACCGAGAGCGCCGGCTACTGCATGATCGCCTCGGCCCACCGTCCCAACGGCAAGCTGGGCGACCGGC
>DASRUW010000201.1:0-2163 GCA_035655255.1 Telluria sp.
CCTGCCGTTCGCGTGCATGGCGGCGCTGCTGTTCGGACTGTCGGCCTGGCTCTATCTGTTCAAGCTCGAAAACATCCTCGTGCAGGTGGAGGATTCGCGCTTGCGTTTTACGCTGGACGACCTGCGCGCCGACTTCGAAAAGGCGCTGGACCGGGGCTTCCGCCTCGCCCAGCTGACCAACGCCCAGGCGGCGCTGGACACGGAGCTGCGCCAGGATCCTGACCTGGCCTGGCTGTGCGTTCTCGATGCCCGCGGCGCCGTGATCTTCAAGAGCGGCGCGGGCGCACCGCCCGCATTGATCCTTCCCCCCGGCGCCACGGCCGCGCGCGACCGGCAGGGCATCACGCTCGCCGTCCCCCTGCAGGACGACACCGGCGCCGCCGCCGGCGCGCTCGCCATGCGCTACTCGAGCCACGCGCGCGACCGCATCGTCGCCGCGCTGACGCTGCGCCTGGCACTGGCTGCGGTTTGCGCGACCGTTTTCACCAGTACCGTCTTCGCGTTCGCCCTGCGGCGCCTGCGCGCACGGGCGGCCCGCTTGCTGGACCAGGCCGCGGAGGCGCTGCACGAGCCGCGCGTGGAAGCCGAATTGCCCCCGCCCGCGGCCACGCTCACCAACGAAGTGCGCCAGACCGCGGCCACCGCGCTGGTCGAAATCACGGCCGCGCGGCATAGCCTGTCCGCCGGCGAGGCGACGGGATGAACGGGCGCCGCGACAGCAGCCTCTCCGGCCCGCCCTTGCGGCGCTTCCTCGGCATCGTCCTGCTGGCGGTGCTGGCCGCGCAGCTGGCCCTGTCCTGGTACGCCTGGCGCCTGGCCGACGACCTGGTGGTCCCTGCGCTCGAGCGCAAGGCCGGCAACGTGGGGCTGGCCCTGGCGCGCAACCTGACGCGCGCCCTGGCGACCGGCATGCCATGGGAGAAGTTGAACGGCGTAGACGCCTGGTTCGACGCCACGCTTGCGGCGAATCCCGACTTGGCCTACGCGGTGCTCACCGACGACGCCGGCCACGTGCTGGTGCGCTCGGGCCGGGGCGGCGAGGTGATCGCGCCGGAGCAGTACGTCGCGACCACGCGCGAGGTGGAACGCCGCTACGTGACCTACGGCCAGGTCCTGGTCGGCGTGGACCGCCGCTTCATCACCGCGCGCATCCAGACCATCCGCAACGATACGGGCGCCCTGCTGCTGGCGGGCCTGGTGCTGGCCGGGCAGCTCGCCTGGTTCGCGGGGACACTGGGCTTTGCCGCCCCCCTGCGCCAGGCCGCGGAACTGCTGGCGCGCCTGGCCGCCGGCGACTTCCGCTACCGGATCGGCGGCGCGGGGCAGCGCAAACTCGCCCTGGCCGCCGACCAGCTGCAGCGACGCTTGAACGCCGCCTTCGCGGAGGTGGCCCGCCTGGCCGCCGACCAGCGCCGCTGGGCGCGTGCCCAGCCCGTCCTCAAGCGCCTGCGCTCGCACTACCGCTTTGCCGATCCGGGCGGCCCGCGCGAACTGGAACTGGACCGGGCCGCCTCCGCCCGGCTGCTGGTGTGCGCCGTCCTGCTCGCCGAAGCCCTCTCCCAGGCAATGCTGCCCTCGTACGCGGACAGCCTGGCCAGCGCGGTGCCCGCGTGGCTGCAGGCCGTCCTGCCCCAGAGCGCCGCCTTGGGCGGACTCGCGCTCGCCCTGCCGCTGGCGCGCGACTGGACCGCCACCGCGGGCCGGCGCCCGGTCTATCTGTTCGGCACCCTCGTCGCGGCCATCGGCCTGGCCGCCGCCGGCTACGTGGCCGATTACGCCGCACTGGTGCTGGGACGCGCCACCACCGGCCTCGGCTACGCCCTGCTGCTGACGGCAGCGCTTTCCGGCGTCGAACCGGAACGCGAACGGCGCTCCGCGCGGCGCACGACCGCACTGGCGGCGGGGGCGCTGGCCGTCGCCCAATTGTGCGGACCGCCGCTGGGCGGGGTGCTGGCCGATACGGCGGGACCGCGCGCCGTCTTCGTCACGGCGGCCTGGCTGCTGCTGGGCGCAGCGGGCCTTGGCCTGTGGCTGCTGGACGAGCGCCTGCCGCAGGCGTGGCGGGCGCACAGCCGCCTGCTGCCCGCGCCCGCGCGCCGCGCCGACCGGCCCGAATTGGCCTGGCAGGTCCTCAACGCCGCAGCCGGCGCCGCCCTTCGGTTC
>DASRUW010000202.1:0-3866 GCA_035655255.1 Telluria sp.
GCCGGCCGCGACCTCAACCGGGTAGTGCTCGACTGGTCGCTGGAGCGGGCGCGCATCAAGCGCCGCCTGGTCCTGTTCCTCCAGCTGCATGCGCCGTCCCAAGGGGCGCCGGCGCTGCACGCCAATGACGCGCGCGGCTCGCGCTATTGGGTGCCGCTGCGTGGCGCGCCGTCGACGCAGAGCGTGGCGGCCGCATTGGCGAGCCTGCAGGCGCATATCGGGAAGGACACCGCAGTCTATCCGCATGGTCCGGTGACGGCATTCCTGCGCGAAGCGGCGCTGCCGGAGGGCATGCAGTTCACGGCCGGCGCCTATCGTCCCAGCTTTGTGCCCCCGGTCCTGCGTGGACGGCGCAGCCAACCTACGCCGCATCTGAAGCGGCTGGAAGCGGAGAGCATCCAGATCCTGCGCGAAGCCGTCGCCGAGGCGGAGAATCCGGCCATGTTGTACTCCATCGGCAAGGACAGTGCGGTCATGCTGCACCTGGCGCGCAAGGCTTTTTATCCCGCCCCGCCGCCGTTCCCGCTGCTGCACGTGGACACGCGCTGGAAGTTTCAGGAGATGTACCTGTTCCGCGACTTCATGGCCAAAGAAAGCGGCATGGATCTGCTGGTGCACATCAATCCGGAGGCCATCGCCAAGGACATCAATCCGTTCGACCACGGCTCCGCCCTGCACACCGACATCACCAAGACCGAGGGCCTCAAGCAGGCCCTGGACAAATACCAATTCGACGTCGTGTTCGGCGGCGCCCGCCGCGACGAGGAAAAGTCGCGCGCCAAGGAGCGCATCTTTTCCTTCCGCACCAAGAACCACCGTTGGGATCCAAAGAATCAGCGCCCCGAACTGTGGGACTTGTTCAACGCGCGCAAGAACCGCGGCGAGAGCATCCGGGTGTTCCCCTTGTCCAACTGGACCGAACTCGACATCTGGCAGTACATCCACCAGGAGAACATTCCGGTCGTGCCCCTGTACTTCGCGAAAGTGCGGCCCGTCGTCGAGCGCGACGGCATGCTGCTCATGGTCGACGACGAGCGCTTCCGCTTGCTGCCGGGTGAGAACATCAGCGAGCGCCTGGTGCGCTTTCGCACCCTCGGCTGCTATCCCTTGACCGGGGCGGTGGAGTCGCCGGCCGCGAGCGTTCCCGAGATCATCCTCGAGCTGGTCAGCGCGCGCAGCTCGGAGCGCCAGGGCCGCGCCATCGACAGCGATGCCGCCGCCAGCATGGAGAAGAAAAAACAGGAGGGGTATTTCTGATGACTCTAGACGAATTCCTCGCCCAACAGCAGGACATGGACCTGCTGCGCTTTATTACCTGCGGCAGCGTGGACGACGGCAAGAGCACCTTGATCGGGCGCTTGCTGTGGGACTCGAAGCAGCTGTTCGACGACCAGCTGGCTACGCTGCAGAGCGAATCGAAGAAATACGGCACGCAAGGCGGCGCGATCGACTTCGCTTTGCTGGTCGACGGCCTGGCCGCCGAGCGCGAGCAGGGCATCACGATCGACGTGGCCTATCGCTTCTTTGCCACCCAACGCCGCAAGTTCATCGTGGCCGATACGCCAGGACATGAGCAGTACACCCGCAACATGGTGACCGGCGCGTCCACGGCGGACGTGGCGATCCTGCTGGTGGACGCGCGCAATGGCCTGCAGCGCCAGACGCGCCGCCATGCCTACCTGGTGTCGCTGGTCGGCATCAAGCACGTGGTCCTGGCCATCAACAAGATGGATCTGGTGGGATACGGGCAGAAGATTTACGACGACATCTCCGCGCAGTTCCGCGAGTTTGCGGCGCCGCTAGGGTTCGAGTCCGTCACGGCCATTCCGCTCAGCGCGCTGAAGGGCGACAACATGACGGCGCGCTCGGCAGCCACGCCGTGGTATCACGGCCCGACCCTGTTAGGCTACCTCGATACCGTCGAAGTCGTGCGGCCGCGTAGTGAACGTTTCGTGTTCCCGGTGCAGTGGGTGAACCGTCCGGATTCCGGTTTCCGCGGCTTTGCCGGCACCGTAGCCGCAGGGGAAGTGCGGCCCGGCGACGAGATCCGCGTGACGGCCTCCGGCCAGGCCGCCAAGGTGGCCGAGATCGTCACAATGGACGGGCCGCTTGACGTCGCCGCGCAGGGCGCTGCGGTAACGCTGCGCCTGGACCGTGAAATCGATGCCTCGCGCGGCGATGTGCTGTCCCTGAACGGCGCGCCGCTGGAGAGGACCGACCAGTTCGAGGCAACCATTGTGTGGATGCACGAGGACGCGGGCATGACAGGCCGCAGTTATGACATCAAGCTGGCCACGCAGTGGGCGTCCGCTGCGATCACGAACATCAAGCATCGGGTCGACGTCAACACGCTCGCGCACGAACCGGCCAAGACGCTGCAGTTGAACGATATTGCGGTATGCAACCTGGCAATGACTCGGCCGCTGGTGTACGACACCTATACCGCGTCGACCTCTATGGGCAGCTTCATTCTGGTCGACCGGTTTACCCACGCCACCGTCGCTGCCGGCATGATCACGCACACGCTGCGCCGGGCGCAGAATGTCCATCAGCAGATGTTGTCGATTTCCCGCAGCGACCGCGAGCGGCTCAATGGACATGCAGGACGGGTGATCTGGTTCACCGGTCTCTCAGGTTCGGGGAAGTCGACCTTGGCGAACGCGCTCGAAGTAGCATTACATGAACGGGGAATTCATACTTATCTGCTTGATGGCGACAATGTCCGGCAGGGTTTGAATCGAGATCTCGGCTTTACTGAACCGGATCGGGTCGAGAATATTCGTCGGGTGGCGGAGGTTGCCCGGTTGATGGCGGACGCTGGTTTGGTCGTGATGACGGCGTTTATTTCGCCGTTTCGACGCGAACGCGAAATGGCTAAGGAACTCGTTGGCGCCGCGCGGTTCGTTGAGGTCTACGTGAGCACACCGCTGCAGGTGTGCGAGGCGCGCGATGTGAAGGGCCTGTATCGCAAGGCGCGGTGTGGAAGCATTCCGAATTTGACCGGTATTAATAGTCCCTACGAAGTACCGGAGTCACCGGCACTGGTCTTGGACACGAGTTCGAGCGTCGATGATGCGGTCGAACAACTGTTGAACGTCTTCGTCGGGCAAATGTGAACGGAGAAGCGCCATGCGCTGCGGCGGGCGAAGCTGCAGTCATGGCACTTGCCGCAGACACGCTAGGTAACGTTCAAGCCCGACCGTACGTGTCTTCGAATCGTACGATGTCGTCTTCGCCCAAGTAGCTGCCGGATTGAACTTCGATCATTTCCAGTGTGACTTTGCCCGGGTTCTCCAGCCGGTGCTGGGTACCCAACGGAATATATGTGGACTCGTTCTCGCTGACCAGGAATGAATCCGTTCCACGCGTCACTTTTGCCGTGCCTGTCACGACAATCCAATGCTCAGCGCGGTGGTGATGCATTTGCAGAGATAGGGCCGCGCCAGGTTTGACGGCGATCCGCTTGACCTGAAAGCGTTTGCCTTCGTCGATACCTTCGTACCAGCCCCAAGGACGGAACACGCGCGTGTGAAACTCGTGTTCGCTGCGTCCGCTCTTCTTGAGGTGATCGACGATTTTCTTGACGTCTTGCGAGCGTGCCTTGTCTGCAACCAGGACAGCGTCTGCCGTTTCTACGATCACTACGTCCGTCAGGCCAATTGCAGCTACGAAACGCGTCTCAGCACGGATCAGGCTGCCGCTCACATCTTCCAGCCAGGTGTCACCCCGCACGACATTGCCGCACTGATCCTTCGCTCCGACGTCCCACAATGCCGACCAGGCACCAATGTCGTTCCACCCGATATCTGTCGGGACCACGGCGGCACTGCGGGTCCTCTCCATGACCGCATAATCGATCGAGTTGG
>DASRUW010000203.1:0-6057 GCA_035655255.1 Telluria sp.
ACTGGGACAACGGCATGGCCTCGTCGATCTCGCGGGCAAAGGCGTCGGCCCCGCGCTCGCGGATGTAGCTGTCCGGGTCGTGCTCCTCGGGCAGGAACAGGAACTTGATGGTCTTGTTGTCGGTCACATGGGCCAGGCAGGCGTCCAGCGCGCGGCGGGCGGCGCGGCGGCCGGCCTTGTCGCCGTCGAAGCTGAAGATCACCATGTCGGTCTGGCGCAGCAGCTTTTGCACGTGAGTCTGGGTGCAGGCGGTGCCGAGCGTGGCCACGGCCTGCGGGAAGCCGAGCTGGGCCAGCGCCACCACGTCCATGTAGCCTTCGCAGACCAGCACGTAGCCGGCCTCGCGGATGGCCTGGCGGGCCTCGAACAGGCCGTACAACTCGTTGCCCTTTTGGAACAGCGGAGTCTCGGGCGAGTTCAGGTACTTGGGCTCGCCGCCGTCCATCACGCGGCCGCCGAAGCCGATCACCTGGCCTTTCGTGTTGCGGATGGGGAACATCACGCGGTCGCGGAAGCGGTCGTAGCGCTTGTGCTTGTTGCCCTCCTCGTCCACCTTGTCGATGATGAGGCCGGTCTCGACCAGCACCTGGGCGTCGTAGTCGGGGAAGGCGGCGCGCAGGTTGTCCCAGCCGCCGGGCGCGTAGCCCATGCCGAAGCGGGCCGCCACCTCGCCGCTCAGGCCGCGGCCCTTGAGGTAGGCGATCGCGTCCTTGGCCGTGCGCAGCTGCTGGCGGTAGTAGTCGCAGGCGCGCTGCAGGGCCTCCGTCATGGCCATCGACTGGGCCTGCTGCGCGGCGCGCTGGAGCGGCGGAATCTTGTCGTCGGCATCGGGCACGACCATGCCCACGCCCTGGGCCAGGTCCTTCACGGCGTCGACAAAGCCCATGCCGGAATACTCGATCAGGAAGCCGATGGCGGTGCCGTGGGCCCCGCAGCCGAAGCAGTGGTAGAACTGCTTGGTCGGGCTGACCGTGAAGCTGGGCGATTTTTCGTTATGGAAGGGGCACAGGCCGGACAGGTTGACCCCGCCCTTCTTCAACTGGACATAGCGCCCGACCACGTCGACGATGTCGACGCGGTTGAGCAGATCGGTAATGAAACTTTGTGGAATCACGTAGCAGCAGCGGACTTTGTGTCAGGTCAGACTATACCGCCGTAACCAGCGGAACTTGATTTTCCACAAGTGGCCGTGCGTGCGCAATGGTCGCACGACAACTTTATCAGGCGCCGGACAGGGCTTTCTTGACCTGGGCGGACACGGCCGTCATGTCGGCGCGGCCGGCCAGCTTGGGCTTGAGGATGCCCATGACCTTGCCCATGTCGCCCGGCGCGGCGGCGCCCGAGGCGGCCACGGCGGCGGCCACTTCGGCGGCGATCTCCTCGTCCGACAGGCCGGCCGGCATGTAGGCGGACAGCACGGCCAGCTCGGCGCGCTCCTTGTCGGCCAGGTCCTGGCGGTTGCCGGCTTCGAACTGGGTGATCGAATCCTTGCGCTGCTTGATCATCTTTTCGATGATGGCCAGGGTCTTGGCGTCGTCCAGGGTGGTCTGCTCGTCCACTTCCTTGCGCTTGATCTCGGCGAGGATGAGGCGGATGGTGGCCAGGCGCTCGGCATCCTTGGCGCGCATGGCGGTCTTCATGTCTTCGGTGATCTGGTCTTTCAAGCTCATGATGGAATCGCTTTCAGTGTTAGAAATGACAAAACCCGCTGCGGCAATCCGGAGCGGGTCCAATCAATCCGGCCGAATGGCGCGGAGCGGAAACTGAATTAGAACAGTTTCTTCGGCAGTTGCTGGCTGCGGATGCGCTTGTAGTGACGCTTCACGGCAGCGGCAAGCTTGCGCTTACGCTCGGCGGTCGGCTTTTCGTAGAACTCGCGCGCGCGCAGTTCGGTCAGCAGGCCGGTTTTTTCGATCGTGCGTTTGAAGCGGCGCATGGCCACTTCGAACGGCTCATTCTCTTTAAGGCGAATAGTGGTCATGTAGTCAAACCGTTAGATTTAGGGAAGAAAAAGATTCTAGCAGCTTTTTGGCACCAATGGAAGAGGGCCTGTTGCATGGGGGCTGACCCCGATTTTTAGGGGTATGACCCCGGTTTTCAGAGCGCCAGCCCGGCGGCGACACCCGAGGCCCAGGCCCACTGGAAGTTGTAGCCGCCCAGCCAGCCGGTCACGTCCACGGCCTCCCCGATGAAGTAGAGGCCCGGCATCTGGTTGGCCATCATGGTCTGCTGGGACAGCCCACGGGTATCGACCCCGCCCAGGGTGACTTCGGCCTTGCGGTAGCCTTCGGAGCCGCTCGGGACGATGGACCAGCGGTTGGCCGCGTCGCCCAGGGCGCGCAGGCGGGCGTCCGGCAGGTCGGCCACGCGGGCGTCGGGCGCGATCCCGGCGGCGGCCAGCAGGCCCTCGGCCAGGCGTGCCGGCATCCACTGGGCCAGCAGGTTGTCGATCTGCTTCTTGAAAGTGCGCTTGCCTTCGATGAGTTCCGCCGCCAGGTCCAGCTCGGGCAGCAGGTTCAGCGTCAGCGGCGTGCCCGGCTCCCAGAAGCTGGAAATCTGCAGGATGGCGGGACCGGACAGGCCCCGGTGCGTGTACAACAGGTCCTCGCGGAAGTGGCCGTAGCGCGCGCCCTTCCCCTTGCGGCTGCCGGTCTCCACGTCCACCTCCAGCGCCACCCCGGCCAGCGGCACGAAGGGCGTCCAGCCCGGCCCGTCAAAGGTCAGCGGCACCAGGCCGGGGCGCGGTTCGATCAGCTTCAGGCCGAACTGCCTGGCGAGGCGGAAGCCGAAATCGGTGGCGCCGATCTTGGGAATCGACAGGCCGCCGGTGGCGATCACCACGTTCGCCGCGTGCAGGGCGCCCGCGTCCGTGCCCAGCACGAACTCCCCGCCCGTCTGCTCCACCGACTTGACCTTGCACGGCATGCGCCACTGCACGGCGCCGGCGTCGCACTCGGCGCGCAGCATGGCGATGATCCGCTCCGACGAATCGTCGCAGAACAGCTGGCCCTTGTGCTTCTCGTGGTAGGCGATGCCGTATTTGCGCACCAGGCCGAGAAAATCCTGCGGTGTGTAGCGCGCCAGGGCGCTGCGGCAAAAATGCGGATTCTCCGACAGGTAATTGGCCGGACCCGCGTTCACGTTGGTGAAGTTGCAGCGCCCGCCGCCGGATATGCGGATCTTCTCCGCCAGCTTTTCCGCATGGTCGATCAGGACGACGCGCCGCCCGCGCTGGGCGGCCACGGCGGCGCACATCATGCCGGCGGCGCCGGCGCCGATGACGGCGACGTCAAATTGTTCTGCCATGCGGGGAAAACTCGGTGGGAAAACCGCGTATTTTACCTTGCCTGGGCCAGGCTCCGGCTGGCCGTCAGCACCTGCTCCACCTGCTCCAGAATCGGCTGCGGCACCGGCACCTCGCCCCGCAGCGCGGCGCCGATCCAGGCGGCGGTGGCGGCGGGATCGGCGGCCGGCAGCGCCAGCACGGCGTCCGTCGGCGGGTCGCGTTCGATGAGGACCGTGCGTGCGCCGCCATGGAACCAGTCGACCTGCTGGCCGCGGTTGGCGTTGGCCACCGTCTCGCCTTCCGTGCCGCGCATGAGGAAGGCGTCGCCGCGTCGCGCCTGTTCCGGCAGCAGGAACAGCGCGCCCAGCGACTCCAGGTATTCGGGGTGGGTGTAGGAGACCAGGCGCAGGGCCGGGCCGTCGAAAGGCTGCAGGATCTTCACCAGCGTATGCGTGGAGTTGCGCACGCCCAGCCGCTCGCGCAGGGCCAGCAGGCGCGCCAGGGACGGCGCCAGCACGTCGATGGCGATGAAGGCCGGTTTGCCGTGCGCCCACGCTGCGCTGGCGTCGGCGGCGTCGCCCGCGGTCACGCCCAGCTCGGCGAAGATTTCGGCGGTCGTCACGCGGCCGGGGTCGCGCCGCACGCCGTGCACCAGCACAGGCGCGCCGGCGCGCGCGAGCAGCAGCGCCAGCAGCGGCGTCAGGTTGGGCAGCTTGCGCGAGCCGTTGTAGCTGGGGATGAGCACCGGGGCGAATTCGCCCGGCGGCACGGGCAGCGGCGCGAACGAGGCCTCGGCGGCGGCCAGGAAGCCGGCCAGTTCGTCCACGGACTCGCCCTTGATGCGCATGGCCAGCACGATGGCGCCCAGTTCGAGATCGCTCACGCGGCCGTCCAGCATGGCGGCGTACAGGTCGCGCGCGTCGTCCCGGCTCAGGGCGCGGGCTCCTTTGCGGCCGCGTCCAATCTCCTTGATGAAGTGCGCGGCGGGGTAGTGTTGGGTATCCATTCCTGCAAGAGTACACAGATTTTTGGCCGTACGCCCAGCATCGGCGGCGATTTGGCGCTAAACTGGCAGGTCCCCATCGCACCAATACGACCGGAAGTCCATGATCACCCCAGATATCGAAAACGTCAACGTTACCTCATTCAGCTCGATGCCGACGCCGGAGGAGCTGCATGCGCGCCTCCCCCTGAGCGAGTCGGCCTTCGACACCGTCATGAAGGGCCGCGCGGACCTGCGCAATATCATCGACCGCAAGGACAAGCGCCTGTTCGTCGTGGTCGGCCCCTGCTCGATCCACGACCCGGTGGCCGGCCTGGACTACGCGCGCCGCCTGAAGGCGCTGCAGGAAGAGGTCAAGGACACCATGCTGCTGGTGATGCGCGTGTACTTCGAGAAGCCGCGCACCACCACCGGCTGGAAGGGCTACATCAACGACCCGGACATGAACGATTCGTTCCGCGTGGACGTGGGCATGGAGCGCGCGCGCCACTTCCTGCTGGACGTGTGCGAACTGGGCCTGCCCACCGCCACCGAGGCGCTGGACCCGATCTCGCCGCAGTACCTGGGCGACCTGATCGCCTGGACCGCGGTCGGCGCGCGCACCACCGAGTCGCAGACGCACCGCGAGATGTCGTCGGGCCTGTCGACGCCGGTCGGCTTCAAGAACGGCACGGACGGCGACATCGGCATCGCCATCAACGCGATCCTGTCGGCGGCGCATCCGCACTCCTTCCTGGGTATCAACGGCCAGGGCAAGGTGGCGATCGTGCGCACGCGCGGCAACGCCTACGGCCACGTGGTGCTGCGCGGGGGCGGCGGGCGGCCGAACTACGATTCGGTGTCGGTGGCGATCGCGGAGCAGGCGCTGAAGAAGGCGAGCCTTCCGGCCAACCTGGTGGTGGACTGCTCGCACGCGAACAGCTACAAGAAGCCAGAGCTGCAGCCGCTGGTGATGTCGGACGTGGTCCAGCAGATCAAGCACGGCAACCGTTCCATCGTCGGCGTGATGATCGAGTCGAACATCGTGAGCGGCAACCAGCCGATTCCGGAGGACTTGTCGGAGCTGGTGTACGGCTGCTCGGTCACGGACGGCTGCATCGGCTGGGACGAGACGGTGGAGATGCTACGCTCGGCCCACCGCGAGCTGCTCACCCGCCCCTGACCGTCAGTCGGCGGGCGCCGGGTCGGCGTAGTGCAACTCGACCAGTGCGTCGTCGGCCACCCGGCGGTCGGCCAGCGGCGCGATAAACACCGTGGGGTCGCTGTCGACTTTCAATGCGGTCCGCTTGTCGCCCTCGACCAGGACGGCGCCGGCCAGCGGCCGCTCGGCGAAGCTGGGTATGTTCACATCTTCGCGGCGCTTGTTCATGCACCAGTCGGTCGAGAGCATCAGCGTGTTGATGAAGGCAGTCTTCATCAGTCCGAGCTCCTCCTTGACGGTGGCGATCAGCACCTCGCATTCCAGCCGCAGGTCCCCCATGCGGCGCATCCCTTCCGGCAGGCCTGGGCTGCGCACGACCGGCAACCAGTTGTAGCCGCCCTTGCGCTTGTTGAGGATCAGATCGGCATCCGCGTCGGCCACCACATCTTGCGACGGCAGGTCGAAACTGCCGTCGGGATCCAACGCCAGATCGACCGCGGTCTGGTCGCCGGCCAGGCGCAAGCGCAGGCCGGCGTATGGATCGGGGCCGGCCGACTTGCGCGCGCGTAGCTTGAAACGGACCGTGGGCGCTTGCGGCGCCAGCGCATGCCGGTCCTCGAAGGCGAC
>DASRUW010000204.1:0-3197 GCA_035655255.1 Telluria sp.
CACCGTCATGCGGGTACGCTGGAGCACCGCCGGCAGATGGCTGTCGGCGAAGCCCAATACCCCATTCAGTTCATTGTAATGTTTGTCGAAGGTGCCGCCGGTGGCAACAATGCGCAGGCTCATTGGTGTACTCTTGAGGAAACGAAGGCGCCCATCTTATCAAACGCGGTACTTGTCATGAAAGCAGTCGCTCCCGGCACCGTGATCTTCCATCGCCACCGCGGCTATGGCGTGATCACGGCGGTCAATCTCCTGACGGGCTGGATCTCGGCCCGCTTCGGCACCGAGTCGCGCACGCTGGACCTGAACCTGTCCACCGACGAGGTGCAGTTCGGCGACGGCGAGCCGATCCTGTTCCGGCGCGCGCCGCCGGACCGCATGCCGCACGCGCGCCTGATGCAGATGGTGCGCCAGCTGCACGCGGCGGGCTACCAGAAGCTCTACCTGTATTCCTGGCCCAAGGCCTCCGGCCTGCACTGGCGCTGGCATCTGTTCACCGGCCCGCGCGACTGGTTGCAGCGCTCCTGGCGCGAAGGCTGGTACGGCTCGGGCGCGGACTACAACTTCAATCCCGTGCTGGGCTGGGGCGACGCGCCCGGCGCCGGCACCGACGAACTGATCCACGCGCTGGCCCAGTTCGACCCGCAGGGGCTGGCGCGCGCGCTCGGGCGCGACGAGGACCACACGGCCTGGTTCGCCCGGGTATGCGACGCGCTCCTGCCGGGCTATATGTACAGCCTGGACATGCCGCCCGAGCGGCTCGACGAGGCGCCGCCCCTGCCGGTGGTGCCGGTGCGCGCCGGCCTGCCGGCCTACAGCGGTCCGGTGCTGGACTGGCCGCCCGGCTGGAAAGGCTTGTGGACCCGCGCGCGCCACGTGTTGCCGGAACCGAAGCCCAATTTCAGCGGCTTGCCCGAACTGCCTGGCTGATTCCTTGGCCGGCGTTGGCGCTGGACGTGCACTGATGTGCAGGGGGCCCCGCGCGTGAGCGGATGACGGCGGCTTGCACTTGGCGCGCCGCGCGCGCGTCAGCGGGCCGTCAACGCCTCCGGATTGAGGATGTTGGCCGGCGTGCCGGCCGCATAGGCGAGCACGTTGCGGAAGGCGGCGTCGAAATACAGCTCGTAGCTGTCCTTCTCCACATAGCCCAGGTGCGGCGTGGCCAGCACGGTCGGGATGCGCAGCAGCGGCGCGTCCGCCGCCAGCGGTTCGCTGGGGTAGACGTCGAGCGCGGCCCGGCCCGGGCGGCCGCGCTGCAGGGCCGCTTCCAGCGCGCCTTCCTCGACCAGCTCGGCGCGGCTCGTGTTCACGAAGAGGGCATCCGGTTTCATGCACGCCAGGTCGGCCGCGGTGACGATGCCGCGCGTGGCGTCGTTCAGGCGCAGGTGCAGGGTGAGCACGTCGGCCGTCGCGAAAAAGGAGGCGCGGGTGGGGGCGGCCGTGTGGCCGTCCGCTTCCGCCGCGGCCCGGCTCGCCGCGCTGCCCCAGACCAGCACCCGCATGCCGAAGGCGCGCCCGTAGCCTGCCACCAGGCGCCCGATCTTGCCGTAGCCCCAGATGCCCAGGGTGCGCCCCTTGTTGACCACGCCGAGCCCGTTCAGCGCCGGGTTGACCGAGGCGGTCTGCCACAGCCCGTCCTTCAGGTTGGACGCGTAGGGCACGATGCGGCGCTGGGCCGCCATGACGAGGGCCCAGGTCAGCTCGGCCGGCGCGACCGGCGAGCCGACCCCTTCGGCGATGGCCACGCCGCGCTCGCTGCAGGCCGCCACGTCCACATGGCCGGCGAGCTTGCCGGTCTGGGAAATCAGCTTCAGGTTGGGCAGTTTGGACAGCAGGGCGCGCGTGATGGGCGTGCGTTCGCGGATCAGGACCAGGGCCTCGAAGGGCGCCAGCCGCAGGGACAGCTGACCGAGGCCGCGCACGGAATTGTTAAATACTTTTACTTCATGCCCCTCCAGCAAACGGAAGGCATCCAGGCCGCGCACGGCATCCTGGTAGTCGTCGAGAATGGCGATTTTCATTCGATGTAGCTTGATTTCGTAGGGAAATAACAGGAATTTCCGGAATCCGAATAGCCTACTACGTTACTCGGGCTTTTTTCCTACATTTTTGTAGTGCGCGCATTTAATTGCAACATCGGCAGGTGTACAATCGGCTCCAATCCGGATCCGGCCGGCGCCTGCGCGCCGCCGTCCAGCAGTCCCGTACCGCCCCGAACCAATCGCCGACCGACTGGCTCCTGAGCGCAAGCGCATCGCGCCAGGACTGCGCATCGGTTTTTATTATGGCATTGGAGGCAACTATGAACCAACCCGTGATGGGCGGCGTGGCGGCACTGAACGTCCCCGCGTACATCAAGCACCAGCGTCTGATCAGCTGGGTGGCCGATATCGCGGCCCTGACCAAGCCGGACCGCATCTACTGGGCCGATGGTTCCGAAGAGGAATACGACCGCCTGTGCGCCCAGATGGTGGCCGGCGGCACCATGCGCAAGCTGAACCCGGAGAAGCGCCCGAATTCCTTCCTGGCCTGCTCCGACCCGACCGACGTGGCCCGGGTCGAGGACCGCACCTTCATCTGCTCGGCCACGCGCGAGCAGGCCGGCCCGACCAACAACTGGATGGCCCCGGACGAGATGCGCGCCACCCTGAACGGCCTGTTCGACGGCTGCATGCGCGGCCGCACCCTGTACGTGGTGCCGTTCTCGATGGGCCCGCTCGGTTCGCCCATCGCCCACATCGGCGTGGAGCTGACCGACTCGCCCTACGTGGTGGTCAACATGAAGATCATGACCCGCATGGGCAAGGCCGTGTACGACGTGCTCGGCACGGACGGCGCCTACGTGCCCTGCGTGCATTCGGTCGGCATGCCGCTGCAGCCGGGCCAGCAGGACGTGGCCTGGCCGTGCAACGCCACCAAGTACATCGTGCACTTCCCGGAAACGCGTGAGATCTGGTCGTTCGGCTCCGGCTACGGCGGCAACGCCCTCTTGGGCAAGAAATGCTTCGCCCTGCGCATCGCCTCCAACATGGGGCGCGAGGAAGCGCGCCAGAACGGCACCGGCTGGCTGGCCGAGCACATGCTGATCCTGGGCGTGGAGTCGCCCCAAGGCCAGAAGCACTACGTGGCCGCCGTCTTTCCTTCCGCCTGCGGCAAGACCAACTTCGCCATACTGTTCCCGCCCAAGACCTTCGACG
>DASRUW010000205.1:0-3672 GCA_035655255.1 Telluria sp.
CCCCGAATCCGTCCTGGTCGTCGTGCACACGCGCGACCTGGACGTCTTGCTGATCGAACGCGCCGACAAGGCCGGCTACTGGCAGTCCGTCACCGGCTCGCTCGACGCCCCGGACGAACCCCTGGCCCTCACCGCCAGGCGCGAGCTGTTCGAGGAGACCGGCATCGTGGCCGATGGCGAGCGCATCGTCCTGCGCGACTGGAATCTGGCCAATATTTACGAGATCTACCCCGTCTGGCGCCACCGCTACGCGCCCGGCGTCACCAGGAATACGGAACACGTGTTCTCCGCCTGCGTCCCGCGCGACATTCCCGTCATCCTGAGCCCGCGCGAGCACACCAACTATGTCTGGTTGCCCTGGCTGGAGGCGGCCGACCGTTGTTTTTCGCCCTCGAACGCCGAAGCCATCCTGCAACTGCCGCGCCACGCTGAATAACGGACCTATAATGGCCGGATGGAAACTTTCCGCCTGGCGGTGTGCTGCGCCGCGCTGCTGACGTCCCTGGCCGCGCCGGCCCAGAGCCTGCATTTCACGACCGAGTCCTCGGCGCCGTCGGCGTTCATGCAGGACGGGAAGCTGACCGGCTACGCCACCGACAAGCTGCGCGAGGCCCTGCGCCGCGCCGGCCTGCAGGCGGACTTCGAACTGTTGCCCTGGGTCGACGCCATCGGCCGCGCCCGCGCCCAGACCGACACCTGCGTCTATCCGACCACCCGCACGCCCGAGCGCGAGCGCCAGTTCCGCTGGGTCGGTCCGATCGCCCACACCGACTGGTGGCTGTACGGCGTGGCCAACCGCGACTACCGCGTCGCCACCCTGCGCGACGCGCGCGCGCTGCGCATCGGCGCTTATACGGGCGACGTGCGCGGCGAATTCCTCAAGTCGCGCGGCTTCCTGGTCGATTTCGCGGCCGACGACGCCGTCAACCCCAAGCGCCTGGTCACCAACCGCATCGACCTGTGGGTGACCAGCCCCATGGCGGCCCAGGCCTATCTCGAGCAGGTGGGCCTGACCGACGAGGTGCAGCCCATCCTCAAATTCAACAGCGCCTTGCTGTACCTGGCCTGCCACCCGAAGACGCCGGCCCGCGCGCTGGAAAAGCTGGACGCGGCCCTCGATGCCATGGAGCGCGACGGTTTCAGCCACCGCATCGAAGACGCCTACGGCATCGAGCCGCGCCGCCGTCCGGCTCGCTAGGGGGCGCAGCGCACAGAAGGTGCTGCCGGGATCGGGTTAGAATGGCTTGCATGAAGATTCGCGTTGCGACGTACAACATTCACAAAGGCGTGTCGTCCATTCGCAGTACTCCGCGGGTGGTGGCGCTCAAGAAGGCCATTGCCCTGTTCGAGGCGGACGTCGTGTTTCTCCAGGAAGTGCAGGGCCGGCACGACCGCCGCGCCGCGCGCTACGGCGAACCGGACCGCGGGCACCTGCACTGGCCCGAGGTGCAGCACGAGTTCTTCGCCGGAGACGCCCACCACGTGGCCTACGGCATGAACGCCATCTACGACCATGGCCACCACGGCAACGCGCTGCTGTCGCGCTTTCCGATCGCCAACATGATCAACCACGACGTGTCGGACCATGCCTTCGAGCAGCGCGGCATCCTGCACTGCGAGCTCAACACCAAGGCGGGCACGGTCCACTGCTACGTGGTCCACCTGGGCCTGTTCGAGTCGGGGCGCGGGCGCCAGACGGCCGCGCTGATCGAAGCGGTCAACAAGTCCGCCGGGAATGGCGAGCCGGTCATCATCGCCGGCGACTTCAACGATTGGCGCAACACCCTGTCCGACAAGCTGCGGCGCGAGCTGGGCGTGGTCGAGGTGTTCGACGAGCTGGACACGGCCGGCAAGCTGACCGAGCTCATGCGTTCGCTGATGGGCAAGGAATCGCCGCGGCGACCGGCGCGCACCTTCCCCGCGGCCCTGCCGTGGTTCCGGCTGGACCGCATCTATGTGCGCGGCTTCAAGGTCGACTGCGCCGAGGTGCTGCACGGCACCCTGTGGGCCAAGCTGTCCGACCACGCCCCCATCGTGGCCAATCTGTCGCTCTGACATGCGCACCCTGAGCTTTGTTCCCCACAACGAAGTCAAGCTCCTGCACTGCGGCACCGATTATTTTCCCGCCCTGATCGCGGCCATCGACGGCGCCCGCTACGACGTCTTCTTCGAGACCTACATCTTCGCCGCGGACGACATCGGCACGGTGGTGCAGGCCGCCCTCGTGCGCGCGGCCGAGCGCGGCGTGCACGTGCGCATGATCACCGACTGGTTCGGCACCGGCCACAAGCGCGTGACCCAGATGGACGTGGAGCTGGCGCTGGCCGGCGTGCGCCACCGCGTGTTCAATCCCTGGTTCAAGCGCGGCCTCACGCGCAGCCACCGCAAGCTGTGCGTGGTGGACCGGGAGCTGGCCTTCGTCGGCGGCATCAACGTCACGGACGACCTGTTCTGCGAGCACCACCCCGGCGTGCAGCTGGCCGCGCCGCGCTGGGACTTCGCGGTCCAGCTGCGCGGCCCGCTGGTGGCGCAGATCCACAAGGAGATGCAGGCCCAGTGGGCGCGCACGGGCCACCTGAACTTCGTCAAGCGGGTGCAGCTGTTCCGCGAGATGCGCAAGGTGGACAAGGCCCAGGCCGAGAACCCGATGCTGGCCGCCTTCGTGGTGCGCGACAACTGGCGCAACCGGCGCACCATCCAGCGCGCCTACCTGCAGGCGATCGGGCGGGCGAGGAAGAGCGTCCTGCTGGCCAATCCTTACTTCGCGCCCGGCCACAAGGTGCGCAAGGCGCTCGCCAGCGCGGCGCAGCGCGGGGTGGAGGTGAGGCTCCTGATCGGGGTCGGGGAGTTCTACCTGCAGGACGCGGTGGCGCATTCGTTCTATCCGCGCCTGCTCGCCGCCGGCGTCCAGGTCATCGAGTACCACAAGACCCAGCTGCACGCCAAGGTGGCGGTGGTGGACGAGGACTGGGCCACGGTCGGCTCGTCCAATTTCGACGCCCTGTCCCTGTTCGTGAACCAGGAGGCCAACGTGGTGGTCAAGGACGCCGGCTTCGCGGCCAGCCTGCGCGCCCACATCGAGCAGGCCATGGCCGAGGGGGTGCAGATCCGGCGCGAGGAGTTCGCCCACGTGGCCTGGCCGCGCCGCTTCGGCTACCGTGTGGCCTATACTCTCTACAAGCTGACCGCGCGTGTGTTCGGATTCGGCTATGCATGAGTAAAGCGATGGATCCCGTACGTATCGACAAGTGGCTGTGGGCCGCCCGCTTCTTCAAGACCCGCTCGCTGGCGGCCGACGCCGTCGACACCGGCCGCGTGCGCCTGGACGGCCAGCGCATCAAGCCGGCCAGGGTGGTGAAGGCGGGCGAACTGTATGACATCGACAACGGTTCCGACCGCTGGGAAGTCGTCGTCCTCGGCATCTCCGACAAGCGCGGCCCGGCCCCGGTGGCCCGCCAGCTGTACGAGGAAACCCCGGCCAGCCTGGAGCGCCGCGCCCTCAACGCCGAGGCGCGCCGCCTGTTTCCCGAGCCTGGCCTGTCCATCAAGGGCCGCCCCACCAAGCGCGACCGCCGCCTGATCGACAAGATCGGCGAATGAGCTCCCGGCGCAGCATCCGTGCTGCGCCGCATCAATAGAAGGCCACCTCTAAGTTCCCGTTTGACATATCCG
>DASRUW010000206.1:0-12091 GCA_035655255.1 Telluria sp.
CGAGCCTTGCTGGGTCTGCAGCGCCGTGCCGCTCGTGTATTCGAACTGCTCGTTCGGCTGCAGCAAGGGCTGATGGCCCACCACGCCCAGGCCGCGCACTTCCTCGACATGGTTGTTGGCGTCCGTGATGACCCAATGGCGCGAGATCAGCTGTGCCGGCACCGTCCCCGTGTTCTTGATCGTGATCGAGTAAGTGAACACGAAATTGGTGCGCTCGGGGTCCGACTGCTCGGGCAGGTACTGGGTTCTGACCGACACAGTAAATTCGTAAGTGGCCATCGACTTTCCTTAAAAAACGGTAAAACGTAAATCGCCGGCAATGATAGCGATTCAATATCGTCAGTCCTACATTGCACTCCAAATCGGAGCAGGATGCAAGCTGTCGCCACCAAATCCGCCCATAAATACAGCCGCAAATCAGTCCACAAGCGGGCACGGCCGCGCCGGCAAGCGTAAAATAGCGCATCTTTTTAAAATGCAAGCACACTGCACGACCACACCATGACCACTTTCCGCATCGCTCCCAGCATCCTGTCCGCCGACTTCGCCCGCCTGGGCGAGGAAGTGCGCAACGTCGTCACCGCCGGCGCCGACATCATCCACTTCGACGTGATGGACAACCACTACGTGCCGAACCTGACCATCGGCCCGCTGGTGTGCCAGGCGATCCGCCCGCACGTACAAGTGCCGATCGACGTGCACCTGATGGTCAAGCCAGTGGACCGCATCATCCCCGACTTCGCCAAGGCCGGGGCCAACATCATCACCTTCCACCCGGAAGCGTCCGAGCACATCGACCGCTCGCTGCAACTGATCCGCGACAACGGCTGCAAGGCCGGCCTAGTGTTCAACCCGGCCACCCCGCTGCACTACCTGGATCACGTGATGGACAAGCTCGACATGATCCTCATCATGTCCGTCAACCCGGGCTTCGGCGGCCAGTCCTTCATCCCGCAGGCGCTCAAGAAGATCGCGGCGGTGCGCCGCATGATCGACGACTCCGGCCGCGACATCCTGCTGGAAGTGGACGGCGGCGTGAAGGTCGATAACATCCGCGCCATCGCCGACGCCGGCGCCGACACCTTCGTGGCCGGTTCCGCCATCTTCGGCAAGCCCGATTACAAGGCCGTGATCGACGCCATGCGCGCCGAGCTGGCCAAATGAAGCCGGGCGCGCGCGCCATCGCGGGCGCGATCGTCGACCTCGACGGCACCATGGTCGACACGCTGCCGGACTTCGACGCGGCGCTCAACCGCATGTGCGCGGAGCTCGGCCTGGGGCCGGTGACGCGCGCGCAGATCGAGCGCCTGGTCGGCAAGGGTTCCGAGAACCTGGTCCGGGGCGTGCTGGCCCTGCAACTGGACGCGGAGGGCGTGGAGCTGCGCTTCCTCGACGCGCTGGCGGCCTACCAGCGCCACTACTTCGACATCAACGGCGAATTCAGCGCCGTCTATCCCGGCGTGGAGGAAGGCTTGCAGGACCTGCGCAGCCAGGGTCTGCGCCTGGCCTGCGTCACCAACAAGCCGCTCGCCTTTGCCCAGCGGCTCTTGCAGCGCAAAGGCCTGGCGCGCTATTTCGAGCGCCTGTACGGCGGCGACTCCTTCGCCCGCAAGAAGCCGGACCCGCTGCCGCTGCAGGAAGCCTGCGCCGCCTTCAACCTGGCGCCCGGCCAGGTCGTGGCCATCGGCGACTCGTCCAACGACGCCCAGGCCGCGCGCGCGGCGGGCTGCTATGTGCTCGCCGTGCCATATGGTTATAACCACGGCGTGCCTATACACGAAACGGATTCCGATGGTATAGTTGATACGTTGCTGGAGGCGGCAACGCGCATACGTCAACATAACCAAGACGCCCTTTAACATTCCCATGCTTTTCAAAAAACACAATGTCACACACGGCGGGTCGATCGAGGCCTGGCTGTGGCGACGCTGGCAATCCTGGGCCGACTGACCCACTGATTGCTGCCGGCTTGCGCCCTCGCACCGGCAGGTTTTTTGAACCCTTGCCACCCCACGCCTCTGATTTCCATCATGGGTGGCCCGGAGAACAGCATGACCGAACTCGAATTCAAATCGCTGGCCGCTGAAGGCTATAACCGTATTCCCCTGATCGCGGAAGCTTTCGCCGATCTCGAAACCCCGCTCACGCTTTACCTCAAGCTGGCCCAGACCCAGAACACTGGCAAGAACACCTTCCTGCTCGAATCGGTCGTGGGCGGCGAGCGCTTCGGGCGCTATTCCTTCATCGGCCTGCCCGCCTCGACCCTGCTGCGCACCCGCGGCAGCGCCACCGAGATCGTGAAGAACGGCGCCGTGGTGGAAACCCACGAAGGCAATCCGCTCGACTTCATCGCGCAGTACCAGTCCCGCTTCAAGGTCGCCGTGCGGCCCGGCATGCCGCGCTTCTGCGGCGGCCTGGCCGGCTACTTCGGCTACGACACGGTGCGCCACATCGAGAAAAAGCTCGCGCACAGCGCGCCGAAGGACGACCTGCAGCTGCCGGACATCCAGCTCATGCTGACCGAGGAGCTGGCCGTCATCGACAACCTGTCCGGCAAGCTGTACCTGATCGTGTATGCCGATCCGTCCCAGCCCGAGGCATATTCGAAAGCGCGCCAGCGCCTGAAGGACCTGCGCATGATGCTGCGCCGGGGCGTGGACGCGCCGGTCATGACCAGCTCCGTGCGCACCGAGGCGATCCGCGATTTCGACAAGGCGTCCTACCTGGAAGCGGTGGCCAAGGCCAAGGAATACGTCATGGCCGGTGACCTGATGCAGGTGCAGATCGGCCAGCGCATCCGCAAGCCCTACGTCGATTCGCCCCTGATGCTGTACCGCGCGCTGCGTTCCCTGAACCCGTCGCCGTACATGTACTTCTATAACTTCGGCGACATGCAGATCGTCGGCGCCTCGCCCGAGATCCTGGTGCGCAACGAGCAGACGCCCGACGGCGCCCGCAAGGTCACGCTGCGCCCGATCGCCGGCACCCGCCCGCGCGGCACCACGCCGGAGCGCGACGCCGAACTGGCCAAGGAACTGCTGGCGGACCCGAAGGAAATCGCCGAACACGTCATGCTGATCGACCTGGCCCGCAACGACCTGGGACGCATCAGCGAGACCGGCAGCGTCAAGGTCACCGACAAGATGGTGATCGAGAAGTACTCCCACGTGCAGCACATCGTCTCCAACGTGGAAGGCACGCTCAAGGGCGGCATGTCCAACCTGGACGTGCTGCGCGCGACCTTCCCGGCCGGGACCCTGACCGGCGCGCCCAAGGTGCGCGCGATGGAGATCATCGACGAACTGGAGCCGGTCAAGCGCGGCATCTACGGCGGCGCCTGCGGCTACCTGTCCTTCGGCGGCGAGATGGACGTGGCGATCGCGATCCGCACCGGCGTGATCAAGGACGGCATGCTGTACGTGCAGGCCGCCGCCGGCATCGTGGCCGATTCGATCCCCGAGATGGAATGGCAGGAAACCGAAAACAAGGCGCGCGCCGTGCTGCGCGCGGCCGAGCAAGTCCAGGACGGCCTGGATGGGGAGGCTTGAAACATGCTGCTGATGATCGATAACTACGACTCGTTCACCTACAACCTGGTGCAGTACTTCGGGGAGCTGGGCGAGGACGTGCGCACCTACCGCAACGACGAGATCACCCTCGACGAAATCGAGAAGCTCAACCCCGACCACATCTGCATTTCGCCCGGCCCCAAGTCGCCGGCCGATGCGGGCATTTCGGTGGACTTGATCCACCGCTTCAAGGGCAAGAAGCCGATCCTGGGCGTCTGCCTCGGGCACCAGGCCATCGGCGCGGCCTTCGGCGGCAGGATCGTGCGCGCCAAACAGGTCATGCACGGCAAGACCTCGCTCATCGCCCACACCGGCGTGGGCGTGTTCAAGGGCCTGCCCAGCCCCTTCACCGTGATCCGCTACCACTCGCTGGCGATCGAACGCGCCTCGCTCCCGGACTGCCTGGAAGTCACCGCCTGGACCGACGACGGCGAAATCATGGGCGTGCGCCACAAGGAGTACGACATCGAGGGCGTGCAGTTCCACCCCGAGTCCATCCTGTCCGAGCACGGCCACGCGCTGCTGAAGAACTTCCTTGAACGCTGAGGTGCCCAACATGTCCACGATTACCCCGCAAGAAGCCCTGCTCCGCTGTATCGAACACCGCGAGATCTTCCACGACGAGATGCTGCACCTGTTCCGCCAGATCATGTCCGGCGAGATGTCGCCGGTGATGATCGCGGCCCTGACCATGGGCCTGCGCGTGAAGAAGGAAACCATCGGCGAGATCACCGCCGCGGCCCAGGTGATGCGCGAATTCGCCACCAAGGTGCCGATGGCCGACACCACCCACCTGCTCGACATCGTCGGCACGGGCGGCGACAGCGCGCATACCTTCAACATCTCCACCACCTCGATGTTCGTGGCCGCCGCCGCGGGCGCGCGCGTTGCCAAGCACGGCGGACGCAGCGTGTCCTCGTCGTCCGGCAGCGCGGACGTGCTCGAGTCGCTCGGCGCCAACATCAACCTGAAGCCCGAGCAGATCGCGCAGTCGATCGCGCAGACCGGCATCGGCTTCATGTTCGCGCCCAACCACCATACGGCGATGAAGCACGTCGCCCCGGTGCGGCGCGAACTGGGCGTGCGCTCGATCTTCAACATCCTCGGCCCGCTCACCAATCCGGCCGGCGCTCCGAATATCCTGATGGGCGTGTTCCACCCGGACCTGGTCGGCATCCAGGTGCGCGTGCTGCAGCGCCTGGGCGCCCAGCACGCCGTGGTGGTCTGGGGCCGCGACAACATGGACGAAGTCTCGCTCGGCGCGGCGACCATGGTCGGCGAACTGGTGGACGGCGAGATCCGCGAGTACGAGATCCACCCGGAGGACTTTGGCCTGCAGATGATGGCGACCCGTAACCTGAAGGTCGCGAACGCCGAGGAAAGCAAGCAGCGCATGATGGAAGCGCTGCGCGGCGAGCCTGGCCCTGCCACCGACATCGTGGCCTTGAACGCCGGCGTTGCGCTGTATGCGGCCGGCGTGGCGGCGTCGATCGAGGAAGGCCTGGCCAAGGCGCGCGCCGCGATTTCGTCCGGCGCCGCACTGCAACGGCTGGAGCAATTCGTGCAGGCCACCCGCGCTCTGGGAGGCTGAGATGTTCGGCATTCACGACCTGCCGCTGTTCGTACTCTCCGGCCTGATGCTCAACATCCTGCCGGGCCCGGATTCTCTCCTCATCATGACGCGCAGCGCCACCCAGGGCTGGCGCGCCGGCTGCGCGGCCGCCTTCGGCATCGGCACCGGCACGCTGGTGCACATCCTGTTCGCGGCGGTCGGGCTGTCGGCCATCCTCGCCACGTCCGCCGCCGCCTTCATGGTGGTGAAGTACGTGGGCGCAGCCTACATCCTGTACATGGCATGGGGCCTCCTCACGAGCCGCGGCGGCGCGGCGAAGACGATGGATACCACGTTGCCGTCCCTCCCCTATGCGCGCATCTTCGGCCAGGGTTTCCTGACCAATGTGCTCAATCCGAAGGTGGCGCTGTTCTTCCTCGCTTTCGTCCCGCAGTTCATCGACGTCCACGCCGCGAACAAGCCGCTGGCCTTCGTGATCCTGGGCGCGATCTTCGATTTCAACGGGATGTTGTGGTGCACCTTCCTTGCCGTGTTCACGGCCAAGGCGAGCGCCCGCATCAAGCTGTCGGCGCGCGCGTCGACCATCCTCAACCGCCTGACCGGCGGGCTGTTCGTCTGGCTGGGCGTGCGGCTTGCGCTGGCCGAACAACACTGAACGCACCATGTCCGACATCCTCAACAAGATCATCGACGTCAAACGCGACGAAGTCGCCGCAGCGAAGAAGCGGCGCAACTTCGCGAGCCTGCGCCGCGACGTGGAAAGCGACAAGGATCTGCGCGCCGGCCTGCGCGGCTTCGAGGCGAACCTGCGCCGCAATATCGCTGCGGGTAAAGCCGGCGTCATCGCCGAAGTGAAGAAAGCGTCTCCGTCGAAGGGCGTCCTGCGCGCCGACTTCCGGCCGGCCGAAATCGCGCAGAGCTACGCGGCGCACGGCGCATCCTGTCTTTCGGTGCTGACCGACGTGCAGTTCTTCCAGGGCTCGCCCGATTACCTGCAGCAGGCGCGCGCCGCCTGCGCCCTGCCGGTGCTGCGCAAGGACTTCATGATCGACATGTACCAGATCTACGAAGCGCGGGCGATGGGGGCGGACTGCATCCTGCTGATCGTCTCGGCCCTGGACCACGGCCTGATGGCGGAACTGGAAGCCTGCGCCCACGAACTGGGCATGGACGTGCTGGTGGAAGTGCACGACGGCGACGAACTGACGGCGGCGCTGAAGCTGCGCACGCCGCTGGTGGGCATCAACAACCGCAATCTGCGCACCTTCGAGGTCTCGCTCGACACCACGCTCGGCCTGCTGCCGCGCATTCCGCCGGAACGGCTGGTGGTGACCGAATCGGGCATCCTGGCGCCGGACGACGTCAAGCGCATGCGCGACCGCGACGTCCACGCCTTCCTGGTCGGCGAAGCCTTCATGCGCGCGCCAGAACCCGGCGCAGAGCTGGCGCGCCTGTTCGCCTGACCCCTCAGCGCGCGCTGGGGCGGCGCATGGACTTGCCCTTGCCCGGCGCGCCGACCGACAGCGAGATCGACGGCGCCCGGTCGCCCTGGAGGGTGACGGAGAACGCCATCAGTTCGTCGCGCCGGAACACGTGCACGCTGATCGCGTCGCCGACGCTGTAGCGAGCCAGGATCGCTTCCAGGTTGCCGCCCACGCGCAGACCGTCGATAGCCAGCAGGATGTCGCCCGCCGACAGGCCGGCCTGGTGGGCCGCGCCTCCTTCATGCACCTGGGTGAGCTTGCAGTCGGCGCCCTCGCGGCCGGCGTTCACATCGAGCGACGGCTTGCCGTTCTTGCGCTCGTCCACCAGTCTGACGCCGAACGGCGCGTACAGCTTCGCCAGCGGCAGGTCCTCGGTGCCGCGCACATAGCGGTCGAACATGCTGCGCAGGCGCGCGCCGCTGATCTCGTCGAACAGCGCCTCGACTTCCGCCTCCGTCACGCCGCGGCCGCCGCCTTCGTAGAAGTCGCTGCCGTAGCGGCGCCACAGCGCCAGCATCACGTCGTCCAATGACTTCTTGCCACCGGTCTTGGCGCGGATGGTCAGGTCGAAAGCCAGCGCCACCAATGAACCTTTGGTGTAGTAGCTGACGATGGCGTTCGGCGCGTTCTCGTCCTGGCGGTAGTACTTGCTCCAGGCGTCGAAGCTCGATTCGGCGACGCTCTGCTTGGTGCGGCCGCTGCCGCGCAGGACGCCGCCGATGGTTTTCCCAAGCAGCTTGAGGTAGGTGTCTTCGCCGATAAGGCCCGAGCGCAGGAGCAGCAGGTCGTCGTAGTAGCTGGTGAAGCCTTCGAACAGCCACAGGAGGGTCGTGTAGTTCTCGACCTGCAGGTCGTAGGGCGCGAACACCGCCGGCTTCATGCGCTTGACGTTCCAGGTATGGAAGTACTCGTGGCTGCAAAGGCCGAGGAAGCGCACGTAGCCTTCGCCCGGTTCCTTTGCGGATTGCGTCACGCTGGGCAGGTCGGCGCGGTTGCACACCAACGCCGTCGAAGCGCGGTGTTCCAGGCCGCCGTAGCCTTCGCCCACCGCCATGACGAGGAAGACATAGCGCTTCATCGGCGCCTTGCGCGTCTTCGGCTCGAAGAAAGCGATCTGGGTTTCGCACAGCACCTTCAGGTCGCGCTCCAGGCGCTCCATGTCGAGGTTCGGCACGCGGCCGGTGATGGCGATGTCGTGCTGCACGCCGTGCGCCTTGAAGCTGCCGAGCGCGAACTCGCCCATCTCCACCGGATGGTCGATCAATTCGTCGTAGCTGGCCGCCTGGTAGGTGCCGAATTCGTAGCGCTTGGCGCCCAGTTCCGACAGCGCGGTGGCCACGCGCCAGTAGCGGGCGGCCGGGTCGCGCGGGCGCTGGATGTCCACCGTATGCGGGTCGTCCTCGCGTCCGACCACGCGCAGGAACACGCTGGTGCCGTTAAAGAAGCCGTGGGTCTGGTCCAGGTGCGCGGCGCGTACCGACAGGTCCCAGGCGTAGATCTCGTAGGTGACAGTCAGCGGGCCGTCGACCGGCTGCGCGCGCCAGGTGTGCTTGTCCAGCTTGGTCAGGCGCACTTCGGCGCCATTGGCCTCGGCGCGGATGCGCACCACGTTGCGAGCAAACTCGCGGATCATGTAGCTGCCCGGGATCCAGGCCGGCAGCGCGAACACCTGGCCCTCGGCGGCCGGCGTGGCCACGCGCAGGGTCACTTCGAACAGGTGGCCGCCCAGGTCCTTCGGGACGATCGTGTAGTGCAGGGATGCGGTGGTTTTGGTGGTCTTTTTCATACCAGGAGTGTACTTCATGCGGGGTACAGATCGTCCCGCTCGTCGATATCGCGCAGGATGCCCGGATCGTCCACCGGAACCAGGGTGACGGGATGCGTCGCCAGCAGGCCGCGCGCGCCCTGGTCGCCTTCCAGCGCCAGCAAGGCGGCGCGGTGCTCGGGCGCGAAGCCGACCGGATTGCCGCGCTGCCCGCCGAAGGTCGGCGCGGCGATGGAGGCACCGTCCGCCAGCGCGTCCCACAAGGCCTGCACCGTCGAGGGGAGCACCCAGGGCATGTCGCCCAGCGCGACGATCCAGCCGAAGGGCGCGGGCCGCGCATGCACGGCGCACACCAGCGACGCGGCCATGCCGAGATGCGCGTCCGGGCATACGAGGATGTCGCAGCCGGCGGTCCGCAATTGGGCAGCCAGCGCATCGTCGCCGGGCCGCACGACGGCGATCACGTTGGGAAGAACGGCGCGCAGGCGGCGCGCGCTGGCGCCGGCGACGGTCTCGCCGCCGGGCAGCGTGGCAAGCAGCTTGCTGGTGGCGCCGGTGGGGTCGAAGCGCGCGCCCCGGCCGGCGCACAGCAGAATACCGACCGGGTGCATGGTCTTACGCCGACTTGAGGTCGAACGGCAGCTTGCGTAAGCGCTTGCCGGTCAGCTTGGCGATCGCGTTCGCGTAGGCTGGCGCCAGCGGCGGCACGCCGGGTTCGCCCATGCCCGTGGGCGGCTCGGTGGACGGCACGACGTGCACGGCGATCTGCGGCATGTCCGGCATGCGCGCCACCGTGTACTGGTGGAAGTTGCTTTGCTCGACCACGCCGTCCTTGAGCGTGATGGCCGCGCCGGGCAGCGTGGTGCCGAGCGCCATCAGCGCCGCGCCCTGGACCTGGGCTTCGATCGACATCGGGTTCACCGGGAAGTTGCAGTGCACGCCTGCCGTCACCTTGTGCAGTTTCGGCGTGCCGTCCTTGACCGAAGCTTCGACCACGTAGGCCACGACCGAGTTGAACGATTCGTGCATGGCGACGCCCCAGGCATGCCCTTTCGGCAGTGTCTTGTGCCCATAGCCCGACTTGGCGACCGCCAGGTCCAGCGCAGCCAGGTGGCGTGGATTGTCCTTCCCGAGCAGCTTGCGGCGGTAGGCCACGGGATCGGCATTCGCGATCCGGGCTGCTTCGTCGAGCAGCGTCTCCATCACGAAAGCCGTGTGCGTCGAGCCGACCGAGCGCCACCACAGCACCGGCACGTTCGCCTTGGTGTTGTGAACCGACAGGTTCAGCGGCAGCTTGTACGGCTTTCCCATGCCTTCGATGGTGGTGTCGTCGATACCGTCCTTGACGCCGAACTTCTCGAAGGGTGAACCGGTGAGGATGGACTGGCCCGCGATGACGTGGTCCCAGGCGACGATGTCGCCGTGGTTGTCCAGGCCGATCTCCGCATGGTGCACGTAAGACGGACGATAGTACCCGCCGTGCAGGTCGTCCTCGCGGCTCCAGATGAGCTTGACCGCGCCCGTGTGGCCGGCCGCGCGCCATGCCTTGGCGATGTTGACCGCTTCGACCACGTAGTCGGAAGTCGGCACCGCGCGGCGGCCAAAACCGCCGCCCGCCATCATCGTATGGAAAGTAACCTGCTCCGGCTTGAGGCCCGCGGTACGCGCGGCGGCGGCCTGGTCGAAGGTCTGGAATTGCGAACCGGCCCACACGGTGCAGCGATCCGCCTGCAGGTCGACCACGCAGTTGAGGGGTTCCATCGGCGCGTGCGCCAGGTAGGGGAACTCATAGACCGCGCTGATCTTGTGCACGGCCTTGGCCAGCGGCGCGGTATCCGCCTTGCGGGCCTGGGTGCCCGGCTTCGCGACCAGCGCACGGTAATCCGCCAGCTGCTTGTCGCTGCTGACCTTTTCCAGGCCTGCCGTATCCCATTGGATGACCAGCGCGTCACGCCCCATCTTGGCCGGCCAGTATCCGTCCGCGATCACGGCCAGGCCGCTGCCGCCCCGGTCCACCGGAATCTCGACCACATCCAGCACGCCCTTCACCGCCTTGGCCTTGGACGCATCGAACTTAGCCACCTTGGCGCCGAACACGGGCGGATGCGCCACCACGGCCACCTTGGCGCCGGCGGGCTTGAAGTCCATGCTGAATTCCTGCTTACCGCTGGATTTGGCGCGCGCGTCCAGGCGCGGGGTCGACTTCCCGAGGAGCTTGAACTGCCTGGGATCCTTCAGCTTCACCTTTTCCGGCATCGGCAGCTGCATGGCAGCGTCGGCGAGCGAACCGTAGGTCGCCTTCTTTCCGCCGGGTCCATGGACGACGCCCTTGGCTGTACGGCACTGCTCCGGCTTGACCTTCCACTGCTGCGCCGCGGCCGCAATCAGCATCGCCCGGGCACGGGCGCCGATCTCACGGTACTGGATGAACGAATGCGCGACCGAACCGGAGCCGCCAGTCATCTGCATGCCGAACATCGGGTCCTTGTAAGCGTCGCCGGCCGGCGCAAGGGCGCCGTGCATCTGCGACCAGTCCGCGTCCAGTTCTTCCGCGATCAGCATCGGCAGGCTGGTATGCACGCCCTGCCCGAATTCGAGGCGATTGACGGACACGGTGATCGAGTTATCCGGCGCGATGCGCAGGAAGGCGTTCGGCTGCGACGGCGCCGGTCCCTCGGCCGCGCGCGCGAACTTGTTCGATTCCGGGACCACGAAGCCGAGGACCAGCCCCCCGCCCGCGACAGCCGCGGTCTTGATGAAACCGCGGCGCGACATGCCGCCCGTGGCCTTCGCTTCCATCCATTCGGTGCGCATGCTGGCCTCCTCAGGCGATTGCCTTGGCCGCGTCCTTGATGGCCGCGCGGATGCGTTGATAGGTGCCGCAGCGGCAGATGTTCCCGCTCATGGCGTTGTCGATGTCGGCGTCGCTCGGATTGTGGTTCTTGCGCAGCAGGGCGGTGGCGCTCATCACCTGGCCGCTCTGGCAGTAGCCGCATTGGGGCACGTCGTGCTTGACCCAGGCATCCTGCACCGCCTTGCCCACCTTGTCGGCTTCCATCGCCTCGATCGTGGTGATCTTGTGGCCGACCGCCGCGGAGATCGGCGTCGAGCACGAGCGGATCGGTTCCCCGTCCATATGCACCGTGCAGGCGCCGCACAGCGCCATGCCGCAACCGAACTTGGTGCCGGTCATGTTGAGGTTATCGCGCAGCGCCCACAGGACCGGGGTCGCCGGGTCGGCATCGACCTGCATGTCGCGGCCGTTGATGTTCAAGGTGATCATGCTCTCTCCTTCGACGTGCTGCAGACGTAAGAACGCCCGCGGTTGCGGGCGTTCGGTTGGGTTATTGCTTGACTGAGCCGAGTTTCGCTTCCAGTGTTTTCAGGTCCACGGCGCCTGGGATCCTGCTGCCGTCGGCAAAGAAGATCGCCGGGGTGCCGCTGATGTGCAATTTCTGGCCCAGCTCCAGCACCTTGCTGTTCGGGGTGGAGCAGTTGGCCGGCGCGGCCGGCGCCGCTTTACCGCTGATCATCCAGTCGTCCCAGGCCTTGGCGCGGTCCGGCGCGCACCAGACATTGGCCGACTTGGTGAACGAATCCGGCGACAGGATGTTGTACAGGAAGGTATAAACCGTGACGTTGTTCAGGTCCTTGAGCGTCGTCTGGCGGAACTTCTTGCAGTAGCCGCAGTTCGGGTCCT
>DASRUW010000207.1:0-2698 GCA_035655255.1 Telluria sp.
TGAAAAATTCTAGCATAGTCGGGGCGGGCCTGGTCTGGGCCCTGCTGGCGACGGTAGCGCCGGCCCGGGCGGCGGACTGCCAATTCCTGCCCAACGCGCCCGACCAGCACCAGGTGGTGCGCGGCGACACGCTGTGGGACATTTCCGGCAAGTTCCTCGAACATCCCTGGTGCTGGCCCCAGGTCTGGGGCTTGAACAAGGAGGAGATCAAGAACCCGCACTGGATCTATCCCGGCCAGGTGATCTATTTCGACCGCGAGCACAAGCGCCTGTCCTTGACCCCGCCGGGCGCGGGCGGCGCGGGCAGCGCCGGCGCCGGCGCCGCGCCCGGCGAGCCGCCCGTGCTGCGCCTGACGCCCCAGATCCGCACCGAGGGCCTGGGCAAGGATGCCGTCAAGTCCATCGCCTCCAACCTGATCGAACCCTTCCTGACCCACCAGATGGTGGTCGACGAGAAGGACATGGCCGGCGCCCCGCGCATCGTGGCCACGCCGGAGGGCCGCTATTTCGTCGGCAAGGGCGACAAGATCTACGTCAAGGGCGAGCTCAAGGGCGGCACTTCGTTCCAGGTGTTCCGGCCGAGCAAGGCGCTGGTCGATCCGGCCACCGGCCGCCAGCTCGCGCAGGAGGCCTTCTATTTAGGTACGGTCAGCCTGCAGCGCGCCGGCAAGAAGGGCGAGGCGCACATCTTCGGCGTGGCCTCGTCCAAGGAGGAGATGGGCGTGGGCGACCTGCTGCTGCCGGCGCCGCCGACCCCGCTCATCAACTACGTGCCGCACCCGCCGGAGCTGCGCATGGACGCGCGCATCGTCTCCGTCTATGGCGGCGTGAGCTATGCCGGGCAGAACCAGGTCGTGGCGCTCAATCGCGGTTCGGTTGACGGAATCGACATCGGCACCGTGCTCGAGCTTTACCATTTCGGGAAGACCGTAACCGACCCGGCCCACAAGGGCCTCCTCGGCTTCGGCGGCGAGAAGATCAAACTTCCCGACGAACAGTACGGTACGCTGTTCGTGTTCCGCGTGTTCAAGAACGTGTCCTATGCCTTGATCATGCAGGTAACGGAACCTGTCCAAGTGGGGGATGTGGCCAAATCACCGGAGTGAAGCCGCCGTGCAGGACACGGAACCCACCTCTGACGATGAACTGGCCTGCTGGCTGCGCCTGGCAGGCACCCCGGGCGTCGGGCCGAAGACCGGCGCCCGCCTGCTGGAACGCTGGAAGACGCCCGCCGCGCTGTTCGCGGCCGGCGCCGGCGCGCTCGAAGCGGCCCTGCCGCCGGCCCTGGCGCGCGCGCTCGGCACCTTTCCCCCTGAACTGCGGCAAGCCGTCGACGCCGCCCTGGCCTGGCGGACCGAAGCCGGCAACGCCATCCTCCCCCTGACCCATCCCGCTTATCCGCCAGCGCTGCGCCAGATCGCCGCTCCGCCGCTGCTCTTGTACGCCAAGGGGCGGCTCGACCTGCTGGCCAAGCCGGGCGTGGCCATCGTCGGCAGCCGCAACGCCAGCGCCCAGGGCATGCGCAACGCGCGCGCCTTCGGGGCGGCCTTGTCCGGCTGCGGTGTCACCATCGTGTCGGGCATGGCGGCGGGCATCGACGGCGCGGCCCATGACGGGGGGCTGGAAGGGCCGGGCTCCACCGTCGCCGTGCTGGGCACGGGCATCGACCGCGTCTACCCCGCGCGCCACCAGGACCTGGCGCGGCGCATCGCGCAGGACGGGTGCCTTCTCAGCGAATATCCACTCGGCACCCGCCCGGATTCGAGCAACTTCCCGCGCCGCAACCGCATCATCAGCGGCCTGTCCGCGGCCGTGCTGGTGGTGGAGGCGGCCGCCGAGTCCGGCTCCCTCATCACCGCGCAGTTCGCCGCCGACCAGGGCCGCGACGTGCTGGCCATGCCCGGCTCCATTCATGCCAGCTTGTCCAAGGGCTGCCACGCCCTGATCAAGCAAGGCGCCCAGCTGGTGGAAAGCGTGGCCGACGTACTGGCCTGCCTGCCCGGCCAACTGTGTGTACCCATTACGCCACAGCGCACTTTGACAAGCGACATACATATGCGCTTGCTGCTTTTGCTCGATGGCGGCGCAAGCGATGCGCACGAGCTGGCCGAGCGCACTGGCAGCACGCCGGGATTTGTGGCCACGCAGCTATTAAGCATGGAATTGGACGGTTTGGTTGAGCGTTTACCGGGCGGAATGTTTCAACGGGTCTTCCATGATCCTTGACAGAACCGGACTTGTATTCGCTTGACCGATGCTGATAGAGTAGAGCCATGTTCGATATTCTGGTCTATCTCTACGAGACGTACTACCGCCCGGACGCCTGCCCCGAGCCGGCTGCCTTGGCGCGCAAGCTGTCCGCCGTCGGTTTCGACGAAGTGGAGATTTCCGAAGCCCTGGTATGGCTGACCGACCTGGCCGAAATGGCCGGCGCGGACAGCGCCGACCAGGTGCAATCGACCGGCACGCGTTTCTATGTCCAGCAGGAAGTGGACGCCCTGGGCGCGGACGCGGTCGGCTTCATCCAGTTCCTGGAAAGCGCGGGCGTGCTCTCGGCCGCGCAGCGCGAGATCGTCGTGGAACGCGCGCTGGCGCTGGAAGAGTCGCCGGTAGGCCTCGGCAAGCTCAAGATTATCGTGCTCATGCTGCTCTGGAGCCAGGGCAAGGAGCCGGACGCGCTGATGTTCGACGACCTGTT
>DASRUW010000208.1:0-7375 GCA_035655255.1 Telluria sp.
CGGACCATCCTTGTCCAGGTTCGCCACGCGGATGCTGCCATTGGGCAGTTGGATCACCGCGTTGCCAACGGCGAGGCGCTGGGGATGGGACAGGCCAGCCAGGCCCGTTCCTTCGTCGAAGACGGCGAGGACCCGCACGGGCGCTTGCAGGGCAAATGCATGGATGCCCTTGTTCGTGAGGCTGACGACATTGCCGCGCCATGTGGCGTCCTGCCAGCCGCCGCGCAGTTCGCCGGCAAGGTCGAACCGGTCGTTGCGCAGCACCAGGCGCAGGCCGTGCGCGGCGCGCGTGCCGTTCGCCTGCAGGCTCGCCGACAGGGGCGCACCGCCGGCGCGGGCGAAGTCCGTCAGCGCGACATCGGCATTGAAGCTGTCGTCCGGGCCGTGGCGCACACCCGCGCTGGCGGTCGCGCGCAGCGCGCGCAGGGTGTTGGCGTAGAGGCGAAGGTTCGCGCCTTCCAGCGAGCCGGTCAGCGCCGGCGCGCCCGTGCTGCCGGACAGCGTGCCGGCGCCGCGTAGCGTGCCTGCGAAGTCCGGGCCGAGCGCGGCCAGCTGGGGCGCGTCGAGGCGCCAGTCCAGGCGTTCCGCAGGCGTGCCGAAGCCGCCCTTGGCCGTGACCAGGTTGGGCCCGACGTGCAAGTCGACGTCGACGCCGCCCAAGTGACCGCGGCTGGCGTCGAATTTGGCGTAGCCGCGGGCCGGGGAGCCTGACAAGGTGGAATCCTGCAGCGTCAGATCGGTGGTCAGCCGCCAGTCAGTGCCGCCGCGGAAGGACGCGTCGAAGCGCGCGTTGAGCGAACCGGCGAGCGGTGCGCCGAAAGCGGCGGGATCGATCTTCTCGACGCTGCCGCTCGCCCGCACGGCCGGCGCATGGCTGCGTGCATCGAGCCATGCTTCGCCGCTGGCGCGGATCCGGCCCGGGTTGGCGCCGCGCCGGGTCGGTGCAGCAGCGATGCCGGCCGCACGCGGGCCGCCGCTCACGGTAACGGCCGCGGCTGCGCCGGCATCCACCTTTCCGCCGCCCGCCATTGCATTGCCGGTTGCGCCTTTGCCGCGGCCCTTGGCCGCGCTGGTCATCGAAGCGGCGTTGCGTCGGGTTCCGCTTGCGCTTGCGGCGCTGGTGCTGGCATTACCTGCCACCCGGCTTGCCGGGACGCGCCAGCCGGCACCGGTGGCATCGAGGGTGAAGCTGGTGCGCGGGGCGGCGAAGGTGCCGGTGGCGGTGCCTTGGGCGCTCACGGCGCCGGCGAGGCCGGGGCGCAGCCCGCTCAGGTCGTCGGCGCGCACGTCCCAATTGAGTTCGTCGGCGGGCGCCCCGAAGCTGCCGCGCAAGCTGGCGCGGTTGGCGCCGAGTGCGAGTTCGGCCTGGACGCCGCTCAGGCGCGTGGCGGTGGCGTCGAAGGCGCCGTGGCCGGCCAGGGCCTGTCCGAACAGCTGGCTGGGGCCGATCGCGAAGCTGGCCTTGGCGTGGAGCGCGGGCGCCATGCTGCCGCTGGCTTCCGCCGTGGCGTTGAGGTCGGCAGCCGGATACGCGCCCAGCGCGGACGGATCGAAGTGTGCCGCCTGCGCCTTGAACGAAAACGCGTGGTCCTTGGCGTCCGCGCCGGAGAGACGGGCTTGTCCACGCAGCTCGATGCTGCCGCGGCCTGCGCCAAGGCGCGCCGCGTCCACCCGCAGCACGCCGGCTTCCACGCTGGCGGAGGCGGTCAAGCCCAGGCGCCCGTCGCGCAGGTCCGCATGCAGGGTCTGGCGCGCGCCTTCGCTGGCGATGTCGACGCTGCCGGTGATGCGGGTCGGCTTGAGCTTGGCCTCGATGCCTTGCAGATCGAGTCCGCCCGTGCGCAGGGAAAAGCGGGCTTCCGGCTGGCCGCCGGCCGGGGCGATGGTGCCGCCGCCTTCGAAGCGGCCCGCGCGGCCCAGGTCGATCACCATGCCATCGACTTTCAGCAGGTCGAGCGTGCCGGCCAGTTGGGCGCCGACCTCGCGCAGCGGGAGCTGTCCCTGGTCGAGCGGCCCGGGCTTGCCTTCGTTTTGCACGGCGAGGCTGCCGCTGACGCTGCGGTTTGCGCCGACCGTGGCGCGCAGGCTGGCCTTCACGTTCGCGCGCGGCAGGGCCGGGTTGAAGAAGCCGGGGTCGATTCCGTGTGCGTCCAGTGCGAAGCTGCGCAGCGGGACGGCGTCGAACGGATTCAGGCCGATGACGGCGGTGCCGGCCGCGGGTCCGGCCTGGCCCTGCGCGTCGATGCGGGTGGCGGTCAGGTCGCCGCTCAGTTTCACGTCGAGGGTGGCGGGCGCGCGTCCGGCGGGCGGCGCGGACTGCGCCAGGCGCGCGCTCCCGGCCAGGGCGAAGGGGCGGGCCGCGCCCAGCGTCCCACTGGCGATCACCTTGCCCCAGGGCGTGAGCGCGCTGGCGCTGCTCAGCTCCCAGCGCCGGGCGTCGCCGTGCAGGCGCACCTGCACCGCTGCCAGCCTGGTCGCCCCCTTGGCATCGGCGAACGTCAGCTCATCGACGCGAGCGTCGTCGAGCTGTAGCGGGAAGGGCGGCGCCAGCGACGCCGGCAGCGGGGCGGGAGGCGCCGCGCCCAGGCTGCGCACCGTGACCTTGGACGCGTGCAGCGTGTGGATCGCCACGCCGGACGAGAAGTACTGCCAGGGCGACCAATCGATATCGACGTTGTCCGCAGTGATCACGCGCAGCGGCGCGCTGTATTCTATGTGCGCGACGTGCATGCGCCCGTACAGCGAGCCGGTCACGCCGGTCGCCTTGAGGTGACCACCGCTGCCGGACGCGATGCGCGCCACCAGCGCCTGCAAGGTGCTTTCGCGCCCGCCGACCCACCAGGCCGCACCCAGCGCGGCCGCCAGGACGGCGGCGCCGATGGCGGCGCGGCGGGGCCAGCGGCGGGGCGCCTTGGTGTCTGGGGTAGCCATCAGAACGTCACCCCCAGCGTGAAGTGCAGGCGGTATTTGTGGATCGCCTGGCCGTAGGCGAGGTCCACGTTGATGGGGCCGACCGGGCTGCGCCAGCGCGCGCCCACGCCGTAGCCGGCGCGCGGCTTCAGGTCATGGAACACGTCGCCCGCGTTGCCGGCGTCGTAGAACACGGCCGCGCCCCACTTGGGCTTGAACCAGTACTGGTACTCGGCGCTGGCGGTCAGCAGGTAGCGCCCGCCCGTGATGGCGTCGCCCTCGCGCACGCCCAGCTGCTGGTAGCCGTAGCCGCGCACGGACTGGTCGCCGCCGGCGCGAAACAGGTAGGTGGAAGGAATGCCTTCCTTGTGCTTGGACGCCACCGCTCCCGCCTCTGCGCGCAGGATCAGCGCCGTGTTGTGCGACAGCGGCCGGTAGCGGATGTAGCGCAGGCTCGCCCGCAGGAAGGCTTCGTCGGTCAGCACCGGCAGCACGGCGCCGCCGAACTGCGCCGCGAGGACGTAGCCGTCCGTGGGCAGCAGCAGGTTGTCCAGCGCGCGCTTGGTCCAGCTGAAGGTCAGGGGCAGGCTCTTGCTGCGCGTGGGCGGCAGGCCGTCGACGGTCTTCTTCTCCGTCAGCAGCTCCAGCGTAAGCGCGCGTTCCAGGCGCGGCGCCCCCCAGCCCCGCTTGGCGGCCACGCTGGCGGTGCTGGTGACCTCGCCGTTCAGGTCGTTGCGGTTGAACTGGGTGGAGACGCTGTCGTTGTAGCCGCCCGCCTTGGTCGGAAAGTAGAAGTCGGCATGCGCGTTCTGGCGCCGCGTCTCCAGCGTGAGCGCGCTCTTCATGCGCAGGCCGAACACGGACAGGTCGTCGTAGTTGAGGGTCGCGCGGTTGCCGGTGTTGGTGGAGTAGCCAAGGCCGGCCGACACGTTCTTGAATTTGTTCTCCGTGACCCGCACCACGACCGGCAGCAGGGCCACGGCCTGCGGCGGCTGCGCCGCGCCCTGTTCCAGGCTGTCGACCTGGCTGGCGAGCACCCCCGACATGTCGGGCGCCACTTCGACGCCGGAAAAATAGCCGGTATCCTGCAGCCGTCCCTGCAAGGCCTGCAGGGCCGCCTCGCTGTACTCGTCGCCGGGGCGAATCTGATTGAGGTTGGTGACGATGCTGGCCGGGTAGCGCCGCAAGCCTTCGATGCGCAGTTCGCCGAAGCGCATTTCGGGGCCGCTGTCGACCACCACCCGCAGCAGGGCGCGCCGGCTGTCCGGGTCCACGGTGGCCGAGGTCTCGGCCAGCTGCGCGCGCGGATAGCGGGTCTGGACCACGGCGCGCAGCAGGTTGCGCTTGGCCTGTTCCCAGTCCGGCTGGCGGAACACGCGCCCTGGCGGCAGGCTCCAGCTGTTGCGCAGGGCGGCGGCGTCGAAAGGCGGCGCCTTGGCGTCCAGGCTGGCGAAGCCCTTCAGGATCAGGTCCAGGTCGCCCACCAGCACCGGCTGGCCGGGTTCGACGTGGATGCGCGCCACGGGCTGGACGCCGGAGGTGTCCAGCGTGGCCTCCACCTTGGGCGAGTAGTAGCCTTCGGTCGCGACCAGGGTGCGCACTTGTTCCGGCGCCGCGCGCACGAGGCGCTGCAGCTGCTCCTGGTCCAGGCGCGGATTGCCGCGCCAGCGCACCAGGTCGAGGTTCTTGTCCAGCAGGTCGGCCAGCGGGCGCGGCGCGTCGATGGCGACGCTGTACGCCACCGCCTGCGCCCAGGCGGCCGCGGGCGCCAGCAGGGCCACGGCCAGCGCTATTTGTGCCAAAATTCGGGACCTCGAGAAAGCCATGTCGCTCCATGCTAAACCGTCAACATGCATGTTACCGGATCAGTGGGAATGATGGCGAACGGCTAAGCCAGGAAAACACACCATGCACGCTCACGATTCCGCTCTCGTCCTGTTCAGCGGCGGCCAGGATTCCGCCACTTGCCTCGCCTGGGCGCTCGAACGCTTCGCGCGGGTCGAGACGATCGGCTTCGACTACGGCCAGCGCCATGCGATCGAACTGACGGTGCGCCCGGCGCTGCTGGCGCAGATGCGCGCCCTCAAGCCGGAATGGGACGCCCGCCTGGGCGAGGACCACATGACGGATCTGTCCTTCCTGAAGGGTATTTCCGACACCGCCCTGACGCGTGACGTGGAGATCGCCATGCAGGACAACGGCCTGCCGAACACCTTCGTACCCGGCCGTAACCTGCTGTTCATGACCGTCGCCGCGGCGCTGGCCTACCGGCGCGGCCTGTCGGTGCTGGTGGGGGGCATGTGCGAGACCGATTTTTCAGGCTATCCCGATTGCCGCGACGATACGATGAAAGCCCTCCAGGTCGCGCTCAACCTCGGCATGGACACCCGCACGCGGCTGGAAACGCCCCTCATGTGGCTGGACAAGGCCGCCACCTGGGAACTGGCCCACCAGTTGGGCGGCGCCGCCCTGGTCGACCTGATCCGCAGTGGTACCCACACCTGCTACCTGGGTGAGCGCGGCGCCCTGCACGACTGGGGCTACGGCTGCGGCACCTGCCCGGCCTGCGAGCTGCGGGCGCGGGGCTTTCACGCCTACGCGGCCAAGGCCGGCCGCTAGGCTCATTCCAAGCGATACGCGACTGTCGGTGCGGCGCGACTGTGCGCCGGGCCGGCTTCATGCAAACGTTGCGGGGTCTGTTGCCGTGACGTAGTATCAAGAAGTGACAGTTACTTAGGATCAAGCGCCATGGAGGATCGCGCCGGCTCCCGCCTGACGCAGCAGTTCGCCCCCTACTTGCTGGCCGCGGGCGTGCTGGTGTCCGGCCTGGCACTGACGTTCGCGCTGTGGGTCACGGCCCAGCGCGACGCCGATGCCGACCTGCGCACCGATTTCGACCATCGGGCGCGGGAGCTGATGAACAACCTGGCCCTGCGCATGTCCACCTCGATCCAGGTGCTGCGCGGCGCCCAGGGCCTGTTCGCCGGCTCCGACAACGTCACCCGCCAGGAATTCGCCGACTATGTGCTGGCCCAGGACCTGACCAACCAGTTCCCCGGCCTGCTGGCCGTGGGCTACCAGCCGGTCGTGCCCGGCGACCAGTTGGAACGGCACGTGGCCCAGATGCGGGCCGATGGATTTCCCCGCTACGAAGTGCAGCCGCCCGGCGCGCGCAACCTGTACGTCCCGGTCACCTACATCGAACCGCTCAGCGCCGCCAACGCGCGCGTGCTCGGCTACGACTCCTGGGCCGAGCCGACCCGGCGCAGCGTGCTGGAACAGGCGCGCGATTCGGCCCAGGCGGCCATGTCCGGCCCGATCGCCCTGGTGCAGGACGCGGCGCCGCCGCCCGCCTCGGCCTTCCTGGTGGTGCTGCCGGTGTACCACAAGGGAGTCGCGCATGCCACCCTCGCGCAGCGTCGCGCCGCCATCCGCGGCTACGTGTACGCGCCGTTCCGCCTGGGCGAGGTGTTCTCCGGCCTGGGCGCGGAGGCCGGCGGCGAGCTGTCGATCGAGGTGTACGACGGCACCACCGCCGATCCGCGCGGCCGCATGTATCTCGGGTCGGAAGACGCGGGGATCCAGCGCGTGCTGCTGCGCACGGAGCAGAGCATCAGCATCGGGGGGCGGCGCTGGACCGTCGTGGTCGGGGCCCTGCCGGCCTTCGCCCAGCGTTTGAAGACCGACCGTCCGCACGCGCTGCTCCTGTCCGGCATTCCCGCGACGCTGGTGCTGACGGCGCTCATGTTCATGATCGCCCGCAGCCGCGCGGCGGCGGCGGGCGCGCTGGCCAATGCGCGCTCGCTGGCGCGCGAGCTGGCCCTGGGCCAGGAACGGCTGGCGGCGCTGGCCGCGGCGGCCCAGCGTTCCCAGGCCATGATGCGCTCGATCCTCGATTCGACCGTGGACGGCATCCTGGTCGACAACGGCGGCAACCGCATCCTCGCCTCCAACCAGCGCTTCGGCGAATTGTGGAGCGTGCCGCGCGAGATGCCGCTCGATGGCGACGACGGCGCGCTGATCGAACATCTGGTCGCCCAGCTGGTCCATCCTGCGCCTTTCATGTACAGCCGCTCGCTCGACTTCCAGGAAAACCGCGTGCACCGCGAGCTGCTGCGCCTGAAGGACGGGCGCTTCTTCGAGCAGATCACGCGCATTGTGCAGCTGGGCAATGAGCGCGCCCGCCTGTGGTCCTTCCGCGACGTCACCGAGCGCAAGCAGATCGAGCAGCGCGAACGCTCGCACCGCCACGTGCTGGAGATGCTGGCGCGCGGCGCCCAGCTCGCGGGCATCCTCGATGCCGTGGTGCTGGGGGTGGAGGCGACCAACCCCGGCATGCTGTGTTCCATTCTCCTGCTCGACCGCGACGGACGGCGCTTGCGCATCGGTTCCGCTCCCAGCCTGCCGCATTTTTTCAACGACGCCGTCGACGGCGTCGAAATCGGTCCGGGCGTGGGCTCGTGCG
>DASRUW010000209.1:0-4271 GCA_035655255.1 Telluria sp.
AACAAGGTGTGCGGCTCGGGCCTGAAGGCCACCCACCTCGCCGCCCAGGCCATCAAGCTGGGCGACGCCGACATCGTCATCGCCGGCGGCCAGGAGAGCATGAGCCTGTCGCCCCACGTGCTGCCCAACTCGCGCGACGGCTTCCGCATGGGCGACACCAAGCTGGTCGACACCATGATCGTGGACGGCCTGTGGGACGTGTACAACCAGTACCACATGGGCATTACCGCCGAGAACGTCGCCAGGAAATACGACGTCACCCGCGCCGCCCAGGACGAATTCGCGCTCGCCTCCCAGCTGAAGGCCGAGGCGGCCCAGAAGGCGGGCAAGTTCAAGGACGAGATCATCCCCTTCGAGATCGTCGGCAAGAAGGGCACCACCGTGGTCGACACGGACGAGTATCCCAAGCACGGCAGCACGCTCGAGTCGCTGGCCGGCCTGCGTCCGGCCTTCGCCAAGGACGGTACGGTCACGGCCGGCAACGCCTCCGGCATCAACGACGGCGCCGCCGCCGTGATCATGATGTCGGCCGCGCGCGCCAAGGCCCTGGACCTCACGCCCCTGGCCCGCATCAAGGCCTATTCCTCGGCCGCGATCGATCCGTCCATCATGGGCATGGGCCCGGTGTCGGCGTCGCGCCTGTGCCTGCAGAAGGCCGGCTGGACCCACCAGGACCTGGACCTGATGGAGATCAACGAGGCCTTCGCGGCCCAGGCCATCGCCGTCAACCGCGAGATGGGCTGGGATACGAGCAAGATCAACGTCAATGGCGGCGCGATCGCGCTGGGCCACCCGATCGGCGCCTCCGGCGCGCGCATCCTGGTGACCCTGCTGCACGAGATGAAGCGCCGCGACGCCAAGCGCGGGCTGGCCAGCCTGTGCATCGGCGGCGGCATGGGTGTGGCTTTGGCAGTAGAACGAGAGTGATCGTAATAAAACAGGAGAAAGACGATGGCTAGAGTTGCATTAGTGACCGGTGGTATGGGCGGGCTGGGCGAAGCGATCTGCATCAAGATGGCGGCGCTCGGCTACACGGTGGTGACCACCTATTCGCCCGGTAACACCAAGGTCGAGGCATGGCTGGGCGCCATGAAAGAACAGGGCTACGATTTCAAAGCCTACCCGTGCGACGTGGCCGACTACGATAACGCGCAGACCAGCGTGGCGATGATCCGCAAGGAAGTCGGCGAAATCGACGTGCTGGTGAACAACGCCGGCATCACGCGCGACATGACCTTCAAGAAGATGGACAAGGTGAACTGGGACGCGGTCATCAAGACCAACCTGGACTCCGTGTTCAACATGACCAAGCCGGTGTGCGACGGCATGGTCGAGCGCGGCTGGGGCCGCATCATCAACATCTCCTCGGTGAACGGGCAGAAGGGCGCCTTCGGCCAGACCAACTACTCGGCGGCCAAGGCCGGCATGCACGGCTTCACCAAGGCGCTGGCGCTGGAAGTGGCGCGCAAGGGCGTGACCGTGAACACCATCTCGCCGGGCTACATCGGCACCAAGATGGTGATGGCGATTCCGTCGGAAGTGTTGGAAACCAAGATCATCCCGCAGATCCCGATGGCCCGCCTGGGCAAGCCGGAGGAAGTCGCGGGCCTGGTGGCCTACCTCGCCTCGGACGAAGCGGCCTTCGTCACCGGCGCCAACATCGCCATCAACGGCGGCCAGCACATGTACTGATGCGATCTGATACACCACCCGTGGGGGTGGTGTATTTTTTGTATCATGTCTGAGCTACAAGATTCGGTACAATCGTTTCCAACGCAACCGGATCACCTGTCATGCCCGCCATTCCCGCCGCCCTGTTCCCCCCGATTCAACCGCTGCGCCACGGCATGCTGCCGGTCGACGAGCTGCACACGCTCTACTGGGAGGAGGTCGGCAATCCGCACGGCGTGCCGGTGCTGTTCCTGCACGGCGGCCCGGGCGCCGGCCTGTCGGTCCAGCACCGCCGCTTCTTCGATCCCCAGCACTATCGCATCATCCTGTTCGACCAGCGCGGCGCCGGCAAGTCCACGCCCCTGGGCGAGTGGCGCAACAACACGACCCAGCTGCTGGTGGAGGACATCGAACGCCTGCGCACCCTGTTCGGTATCGAGCGCTGGCTGGTGTTCGGCGGCTCCTGGGGCTCGACGCTGGCGCTGGCCTACGGCGAAGCCCATCCGGAACGCTGCCTCGGCTTCGTCCTGCGCGGGATCTTCCTGTGCACGGCGCGCGAGATCGACTGGTTCCTGCATGGGGTGGAGTGGTTCTATCCCGAGCTCTACGACGCATTCAAGCAGCATATCCCGCCGGCGGAACAGGGCGATCTCATCAAGGCCTACACGGCGCGCATGCTGTGCGACGACCCCGAGCGCTACTGGCCGGCCGCGCGCGCCTGGAGCCGTTTCGAGGGCCGGCGCGTGTTCCTGATGCCGCAGGAGGATGAAAGCTCGTCCGACAATCTCGATCTCGGTGTCGGCCGGCTCGAATCGCACTACATGGCCAACCTCGGCTTCTTCGAGGACGACCAGCTGATGCGCGACCTGGGCCGCATCCGCCATCTGCCCTGCGTGATCGTGCAAGGCCGCTACGACGTGATCTGCCCGCCCGTGTCGGCCTACCGCCTGCACCAGGCCTGGCCCGGCTCGCGCCTGCGCATGGTGCCGGACGCCGGCCACGGCGCGCTGGAACCCGGCATCGCCCACGAGCTGGTCGCCGCCACCGAGCAGTTCAAGCACCTGGGCCGGTTCGCGTAAGCGGCTGTTACACTAGCGCCCTATGAATCTGCAGATCAGCGATATCGGCCACGTGATCCAGCTGGCCATCGCGCCGGTGTTCCTGTTGACCGGCGTGTGCACCAAACTGTCCGTCCTGCTCAACCGGCTGGCCCGCATCATCGACCGCTCGCGCGTGCTCGAGGCGCGCCTGGACGAGGCCGACGACGACGCCTGCTTCGACGAGCTGGACATCCTGTACCGGCGCTCGCACCTCATCAACACCGCCATTACGCTGTCGACCGCCTGCGGCTTCCTGGTCTGCCTCGTGATCGCCATGCTGTTCCTGAGCGACACCACCGATCTTCCGCTCGACAAGTTCATCGCCGGCTTCTTCGTGATCGGCACCTTGTTCCTGATCGGCAGTTTCGTCTTCTTCCTGCGCGAGATCTTCATCGCCTCGCGCTTCATGCGGGAGCACCGGCACCCGCGGCCGTCCAATACCAGGTAAGTTATGCAAGACTACCAACGCCCTCCCACGCTGCACCTGTACGGCATGCGCGGCGAGCTGGAAGCCGCCCTCAAGGAAGGGCAGTTCCGCCTCGTGCCCTACCAGGGCTGCCTCACCCTGAGTTTTTCCGAAGCCTGGGACCCCAGGCTGTTCGACCTGCTCGGTCCGGCCGACGCCTGCCTCGTGATCCATCACACGGAAGCCTTCGGCGAGCGCCTGCACCGCGCGGTGCAGCGCACCTTGCCGAACTGGGCCGGCATCGACGGCGCGATCGCCTACGCCGGCCGTTCGCCGCTGGGCGCGACCTTCACCAAGGCCCACGCCGACCCGGCCGAGCGCGCCTGGATGTTCGCCTGGCGCCCGCTGCAAGGCTCGCGCAGCCTGAGCCCGGTGACGATCAGCCTCGGTTCGATCGAGCAGTACGCCGAGCTGCGCGGACCGGACGAGCGCCTGTCCTAGTTGACGATCACCGCGGCATCGCTGCCGAACAGTTCCTCGCGCAGGAAGCCGCTGATCTTGGGCTCGTCCTCGACGTGCATCGACAGCCGCGTTTTCTGCATGGTCCGGCGCGATTCCCAGAAGATGAAGTCCGGGTAGTGGGCGCGGATGCGCGCGATCACGTCATGCACCACCGCGCTTTCGATGTCGCGGTAGCGGCCCAGCTCGACGTGGTGCACCTCGTCCCCCGTCAAGGCGGGGAAAGAGTAGGTGGCGTCCTTCGCGTTGAGGGAGATCATCGCGATCACGCGCGCCGCGTTGGGCGTGCCGGTCCCGCTGTCCTCGCCTTCCGTCCTGCTGGGTGCGGGAGTGGCGGCCGGGGCTGATGGCGCGTTGAACTTCGCGCTGAGCGGCGCGGCGGCCGGGGCCGGATTTCCGGGCGCGCGCGCGGCGGCCGTCTCGCCGGGACGTGCCGCCCGCGGCGCCGTCAGGTCGGCCGGCTGCGCCAACACAATCTCGGGCAGGCGCAGTTGCGGCAGCGACGGCGCGGCAGTGGATGTGGACGGCAACGGCGGCAGGGCTGGTTCCGCCGCCGGGACGGACTCGTGCCGGGC
>DASRUW010000210.1:0-10935 GCA_035655255.1 Telluria sp.
TCACGTCCACCGTGATCTTCTTGGACAGGTCACCGGCCGCCACGGCCTTCGTCACGTCCGCGATGTTGCGCACCTGCGACGTCAGGTTGCCGGCCATGAAGTTCACGTTGTCCGTCAGGTCCTTCCAGGTGCCGGCCACGCCCTGCACGTCGGCCTGGCCGCCCAGCTTGCCTTCGGTACCCACTTCACGCGCCACCCGCGTCACTTCCGACGCGAACGACCGAAGCTGGTCCACCATCGTGTTGATGGTGTTCTTCAGTTCGAGAATCTCGCCCTTCACGTCCACCGTGATCTTCTTGGACAGGTCGCCGTTCGCCACGGCGGTGGTCACGTCCGCGATGTTACGCACCTGCGCCGTGAGGTTACCGGCCATGGAGTTCACGCCGTCCGTCAAATCCTTCCACGTGCCCGCCACGCCAGGCACGTTGGCCTGGCCGCCGAGCTTGCCTTCCGTGCCCACCTCCCGCGCCACGCGCGTCACCTCGGAGGCGAATGAGTTCAGCTGGTCCACCATCACGTTGATGGTGTTTTTCAGTTCGAGGATCTCGCCCTTCACGTCCACCGTGATCTTCTTGGACAGGTCGCCGTTGGCCACCGCGGTCGTCACCTCCGCGATGTTACGCACCTGGGCCGTGAGGTTGCCCGCCATGGAGTTCACGGAGTCGGTCAAGTCCTTCCAGGTGCCGGCCACGCCCTTCACCTGCGCTTGGCCGCCGAGCTTACCTTCCGTGCCCACCTCGCGCGCCACCCGGGTCACCTCGGACGCGAACGAGGACAGCTGGTCCACCATCACGTTGATGGTGTTCTTCAGTTCGAGGATCTCGCCCTTCACGTCCACCGTGATCTTCTTGGACAGGTCGCCGTTCGCCACGGCGGTGGTCACGGCCGCGATGTTACGCACCTGGCCCGTGAGGTTGGACGCCATGAAGTTCACGTTGTCGGTCAGGTCCTTCCAGGTGCCGCCCACGCCCGGCACGTAAGCCTGGCCGCCCAGCTTGCCCTCGGTGCCCACCTCGCGCGCCACGCGCGTCACTTCGGAGGCGAAGGAGCGCAGCTGGTCCACCATCACGTTGATGGTGTCCTTGAGCTGCAGGATCTCGCCGCGCACGTCCACGGTGATCTTCTTCGACAAGTCGCCGTTCGCCACGGCGGTGGTCACCTCCGCGATGTTACGCACCTGGGAGGTGAGGTTGCCCGCCATCGAGTTCACCGAGTCGGTCAGGTCCTTCCAGGTGCCGGCCACGCTCTTCACGACGGCCTGGCCGCCCAGCTTGCCTTCGGTGCCAACCTCGCGCGCGACGCGGGTCACCTCGGACGAGAAGGAGGCCAGCTGCTCCACCATCGTGTTGGCCGTGGTGGCCGCGCGCAGGTACTGGCCCTTGAGCGGGTGGCCGTCCACCTCCAGCGCCATGGTCTGGGACAGGTCGCCCTTGGCCACGGCGCCGATCACGCGCGCCATTTCGGTGGTCGGGCGCACCAGGTCGTCGATCAGGGTATTGACGGAGCTGATGATGGTGGCCCAGCCGCCTTGCACGCCGGGAACGGACGCGCGCTGGGTCAGGCGGCCTTCGCGGCCCACCACGCGCGACACGTCGGTCACCGCGCGCACCATCTTTTCCTTGGTCTCGATAATGTCGTTCAGGGTATCGGCGATCTTGCCGGAAATGCCGGTCAGGTCGCTTGGCATGCGCGCAGTAAAGTCGCCCTTTTTCAACGCCATCAGCGTTTGCAAGAGCAGGCGCACATCCAGTTCGTCGGCGATCTCGGTCATGTTATTCATGGAGCGGTCCTTGTGTTCAGGATCATGGGCTGGGCTGATAACGATACTCTGGTGGCGCTTTTGGTCAAGAAAAATTTAGTATAAATAACAAGCTGATAATTCATTCAAGAAATAGCGCGCTCGAGCGCGGCCGCGCAAGCTTACAGAAAGAAATTTTTCCGATGCGCACGATAGGGTGCGCTGAGCGGGCGAGCCGTGTAAGATTGGATCGTCCTGTGAAAACCCCTCGTTCATGGCGCAAGCAAACCTCCGACTGAAGGGCCCGACCGGTGCGGCCGGCATCGCGATGTCGCGCGTGCTGCTGTGGGGTGTCGGGCTCGCCCTGTCGGCGCTGGTGGGCATGTCGCTGTACGTCGCCGCGGCAACGACGGTGGAGGACGATGCGCGCCAGCGTTTCGAAAACGTGACGCGGGCGGCGCAATACAGCCTCTCGGCCCGCGTCAAATCCTACACCGACGTGGTGCGCGGCGTGGTGGCCCTGTTCCAAACCAGCGACAAGCCGATCAACCGCCTGCAGTTCCACCGTTATGTCGAGGGACTGGACATCGCGCGCCACTTTCCGGCCATCGAGACCATCAATTACGCGGTGCTGGTGAAGGACAGCGAGCGTGCCGCCTTTATCGAAGCGGTACGGAATGACCGCAGCGTCGATCCCCAGGGCTATCCCGACTTCACCATCAAGCCGCCCGGCCAGCGCGATGTCTATCACGTGCTGACCTACCTGGAGCCGATGGCGGCGGTGAAGGAAAAGTTCGGGGCGGACATCGGGGCCAATCCCGCCATCCGGCGCGCCCTGGAACTGGGACGGGACACGGCCCAGCTGTCCGTTTCCGGCCAGCCGATCGTGGTGAACAAGCCGGTGCGTCACATCGGCCTGGGCATGCGCATTCCCGTCTACAGCACGGGCAAGGCGCCGGCGGACCTGGCGGCGCGGCGCGCGGCCTATATCGGTTCGGTCGGCGTCGGCTTCGCGGTTCCGGCCATGGTGCAGAACACGCTGGAGGAGATGGCCCTGCGCCAGATCCACCTGACGCTATACGCCGACAGCTCGCCCGATCCCGAGCACCGCAGCCTGGCCATCGAAAAGTCGGACCGGCTGCTGTTCAACGACAACGGCTCGCTCGAAGACCAGCGCGCCGCGCGCTCGGGCGAGGGCTATTTCGAGAACATCCTGCCGGTCGACTTCAACGGCCTGCTGTGGAAGGCGCAGTTCCGGGTCCGCAAGGGCGACCTGTACTCCACCTTCGACATGTGGTTCCCGTACATCGCGCTGATCACGGGCTTCGCCGGCGTCATGCTGGTGTACGCCTATTTCTTCACCCTGTACTGGTCGCGCCGCGGCGCCATCGAACAGCGCCTGTTGCTCGACACGGTTCTCGACAGCGTGGAGGCCCACGTTTACATGAAGGACCGCGACCGTCGCTATCTGTACATCAACGCGCGCACGGCGGAGGCCATGGGCCACACGCCGGACGAGGTGATCGGCCGGCTGGATGCGGAAGTGCTGCCGCGCGAGCTGGCCGACTACTACTGGGAGCAGGATCGCGCCGTGTTCCTGTCCGGCGTGCAGCAGACGACGGAAGGCGAGTTCACCCTCCCGAACGGGAATACGGTCTACCTGTGGACCGTGAAGGTGCCGGTGACGATCGACGGCGAGGTCCGGGCCATCATCGGCCTGTCCACCGACGTGACCGAGCTGCACCAGCTCAAGGCGGAAGCCGATGCGGCCAACCTGGCCAAGAGCAACTTCCTGTCCAACATGAGCCACGAGATCCGCACGCCGATGAACAGCATCATCGGCATGTCGCACCTGGCGCTCAAGTCGGTCACCCATCCCAAGCAGCGCGATTACCTCGAAAAGATCTATCACTCCAGCCAGCACCTCCTGGGCATCATCAACGACGTGCTGGACTTCTCCAAGATCGAGGCAGGCAAGATGGCGCTGGAAGTGCTCGATTTCAGCCTCTCCAAGCTGCTCCAGAACATCACCAGCCAGCTGGGCGAGCAGGCGCGCGCCAAGAAGCTGGAGCTGGTCATCGAGACCGATCCGGAGGTGCCCGGCCAGCTGCGCGGCGACCCGCTGCGGCTCGAACAGGTGCTGCTCAACTTCACCAGCAACGCCATCAAGTTCTCCGAGCGCGGCCCGATCACCCTGCGCGTCAAGCTGGAATGCGCCACCGAGGACGACCTGCTGGTGCGCTTCGAGGTGCAGGACCGCGGGATCGGCCTCACCGCCGACGAAATCGGCCGCCTGTTCCAGTCCTTCCACCAGGCCGACCCGTCCACCACGCGCAAGTACGGCGGGACCGGCCTGGGGCTCGTGATCAGCAAGCAGCTGGCGGAGCTGATGGGCGGGGAGGTCGGCGTCGAGAGCATGCCTGGCCTGGGCTCGACTTTCTGGTTCACCGCACGCCTTGGACTTGGGCGGGCCGTGCTGGAGGGCGGACCGGAGCCCGCCGAACGCGAGATCATGGACGTCATCGCCGGCGCGCGCGTGCTGTTGGTGGAGGACAATGTCTTCAGCCAGCAGGTCGGGCGCGAGATCCTGGAGGATGCGCAGGCCACCGTCATCGTCGCCAACAACGGCAAGGAGGCGATCGACCTGCTGCACAAGGAGAAGTTCGACTGCGTGCTGATGGACGTGCAGATGCCGGTCATGGACGGTTACGAGGCCACGCGCCTGATCCGCGCCGACCCGCGCCTGCGCGACGCGCTGGTGATCGCCATGACGGCCAATGCCGGCCGCGAGGACGAGGAGCGCTGCCTGGCCGCCGGCATGGACGAATTCGTGACCAAGCCGATCGCGCCCAAGCTGCTGTTCGAGGTGATCGCGGAATGGATGTCCAAGCGCGAACGGCACGGGCCGCGCCCCACGGTCGCGCGCAACGAGGCCCCGGCGCCGGAGGAGACGCCCCTGCTGGACGTGTCGGCCCTGGCCGCCACCTTCGGCAACAACGCCGACAAGATGCGCAAGTACGCGCTCCTGTTCCTCGATTCGGCACGCGACGGCCTCGCCGAACTGGGCGAGGCCATGGACCGGGGCGATTTGCAGCGGGTCGGAGAGCTGGGACACCGGATCAAATCCTCGGCGCGCGCGGTCGGCGCCATGAGCTTCGCCGCCCATTGCCTGAGCCTCGAGCGCTTCCGCGACGGCGGCGCCGTGGCCGAGGCGCGCGCCATCGTGGCCGAGATGCATGTGCTGCTGGACCGGCTGAAGGAGCACATCACCGCCGAACTGGCCGTTTCGGCGGACTGACCTCTACCGCGCGCGGCGCTTTCGCGCTATGCTGCGGGTTGGTTTTCATTCCATTTTTCGATGCCGTCTCCCGTCACGCCCGGCCTGCTGATCCTGCACGGTAACCAGCTCGAATCGCTGCGCGAGACGGTGTTCGGCTGGATCCGCGCCCATCCCCTTGGGCCGCTCGAAACCGAAACCATCCTGGTGCAGTCCAACGGCGTGGCCGAGTGGCTCAAGATCGCCTTGGCCGAGGAAGCCGGCGTCTGCGCCGCGACCCGCGTGGCGCTGCCGGCGCGCTTCCTGTGGGAGGCTTACCGCGGCTTGCTGGGACGCGAGCGCGTGCCATCCCGTTCCCCGTTCGACAAGGGGCCGCTCACCTGGCGCCTGATGCGCCTCCTGCCCGCGCTGCTGGCCGATCAGGCCTTTGCCCCGCTGCGCCACTTCCTGGCCGACGGCGACCCGGAGCGCCGCCTGCAGCTGGCCGAGCGCCTGGCCGACCTGTACGACCAGTACCAGGTCTATCGCGCCGACTGGCTGGAAGACTGGGCCGCCGGCCGCGACCAGCTGCGCGCCGCGCAGGGCGAAGCGGAAGCGCTGCCCGCCGACCAGCGCTGGCAGGCCTTGCTCTGGCGTGCCGTCCATGCCGAGCTGCCGCCGGAACAGCGCCGCACCGGCCGCGCGTCCATCCACGCGGAGTTCGTGGCCGCCAGCGCCGCCGGCGCCGCGCCCGCCGGGCGGCTGCCGCAGCGGGTCATCCTGTTCGGCATGTCCTCGCTGCCGTACCAGACCTTGCAGGCGGTCGCCGCGCTGGCGCGCTATACCCAGGTGCTGCTCGCCGTGCCCAATCCCTGCCGCTTCTACTGGGGCGACATCATCGAAGGCCGCGACCTGCTGCGCGCCGTGCACCGGCGCCAGGCCGCGCGCCCGGGCCGCGACCTCGCCGAGGTGCCGCTGGAGGAGCTGCACCTGCACAGCCACCCGCTGCTGGCGAGCTGGGGACGCCAGGGGCGCGACTTCATCCGCCTGCTCGACGAATTCGACGCCCAGCGCACCGACGCCGGCATGCGCGTCGACCTGTTCGGCGAGGAGGAGGGCGCCACGCTGCTGGCCCAGGTGCAGGGGGCCGTGCGCGACCTGCTGCCGCTGGCGGAACATGCCTTCCCGCCGCCCGCCGCGGACGACCGGTCGATCGAATTCGCCGTCGCCCACAGCGCCCAGCGCGAGGTGGAGATCCTGCACGACCGCCTGCTGGACTGGTTCGGCGCCGACCCCACGCTGCGTCCGCGCGACGTGGTGGTGATGGTGCCGGACATCGACACCTTTTCGGCCGCGATCCACGCCGTGTTCGACCAGCACCGCCGCAGCGACCCGCGCTGGATCCCGTTCGAGATCGGCGACGTGCGCGATCGCAGTGCCGACCCGCTGCTGGTCGCCCTGGAGTGGCTCCTGCGCCTGCCGCAGCAGCGCTGCCGCCAGAGCGAAGTGCGCGACCTGCTCGACGTGCCGGCCATCGCCGCGCGCTTCGGCCTGGCCGACGACGACTTGCCGGTGCTCGGCCAGTGGATCGAAGGCGCCGGCGTGCGCTGGGGCCTGGACCGCGAGCATCGCGCGGGCCTGGGCCTGGGCGCGGCCGGCGAACAGAACGCCTGGATGTTCGGCGTGCGCCGCATGCTGCTCGGCTACGCCAGCGGCGCGGGCGGCGCCTTTGGCGACATCGAGCCCTATGCGGAAGTCGGCGGGCTGGATGCGGCGCTGGCCGGCTCGCTGGCCCAATTGGTGGAAGCCCTGCTGGCCTGGCGCGCGGCCTTGTCGGTGCCGCGCACGCCGGCCGCCTGGGGCGAACAGGCGCGCGCGCTGCTGGCCGCCTTCTTCCGCGCCGTGGACGAGGAGGACCGCCTCAAGCTGTCCCGGCTCGACCAGGCCTTGCAGGGCTGGCTCGAGACCTGCGCCGACGCCGGCTACGTGGAGGAGGTGCCGCTGGCGGTGCTGCGCGAAGCCTGGCTGGACGCGCTCGACGAGCCGACCCTGAACCACCAGTTCGTCTCCGGCGGCGTCACCTTCTGCACCCTGATGCCGATGCGCGCCGTCCCGTTCCGCGTGGTTTGCCTGCTCGGGATGAACGATGGCGATTTCCCGCGCCGCGCCCCGCGCGCCGACTTCGACCTGCTGGCCCGGCCCGGCATGGCCCGCCCCGGCGACCGCTCGCGCCGCGACGACGACCGCTATCTGATGCTGGAAGCGCTGCTGGCGGCCCGCGACAAGCTCTACGTGAGCTGGGTCGGGCGCAACGCGCGCGACAACGCCGAACAGCCGCCGTCGGTGCTGGTGTCGCAGCTGCGCGACTATCTCGAGGGCGGCTGGGAGTTCGATCCGGCCGCCGCCACGACCGAGCACGCATTGCAGCCCTTCAGCCGCCGCTACTTCGAAGGCGGCCGCTTGCATACCTACGCCGGCGAGTGGCGTGCCGCGCACGCCGCCGGGGAGCGCGAGGAGACGGCGCTGCCGCCGTACGAACTGGAACCCGGCGCCGCGCTGCGCTTGCAGGACCTGGCCGATTTCCTGCGCCAGCCCGCGCGCCACTTCTTCCGCCGCCGCCTTGCCGTGGTGTTCGGCGACAGCGCGCAAGTCGGCGCGGACGACGAACCCTTCGGCCTGGACGGGCTGGAACGCTACACGCTGGAAGACCGCATGCTGGAGGACGAGGGCGCCCCCGAACCCTTGCCCGCCGTGCGCGAGCGCCTGGCCGAGCGCGCGCGCCGCCTCGCGCGCGAAGGCCTGCTTCCGATCGGCCTGCCCGGCCGGGCCTGGGAGGACCAGCTGGTGCGCGACCTGACGCCGGTGCGCACCGCCTGGCTCAAGCTGGGCGCGCGCTTTCCGGAGACGGCGCCCAAGTTTCCGATCGCTCTCGATTTCGGCAGTCTGCGGCTGGAAGACTGGGTGGACCGCCTGCGCGCCGGCGCCGATGGCGTGGCCTGGCTGGCCCAATCCGCGTCCAAGGCGCTCGATGCCCGCGCGGAGCTGCGCGCCGACAAATTGATCTGGGCCTGGCTGCGCCAGCTGGCCAGCGCCGCCGCCGGCAATCCCGTTTCGGGCTATCTGGTCGCGCGCGACGCCACGGTGGTGTTGGCGCCGCTGGCGCCGGACGCCGCGCGCGCCACCCTGGCCGGCCTGGTCGCGCTCTGGCGCCGCAATCTCGACGCGCCGCTCCCGGTGGCCGCGCGTACCGCCATCGCCTTGCTGCGCGAACGGGCACCATGGGAAAGCTACGACGGCAAGCACGAGATGGCGGGAGAAGTGGCCGACCTGTGCCTGGCGCGCTTGTGGCCCGCCTACGCCGACCTGGAACGTGAGCCGGAATGGCCGCAGCTGGCGCGCGACTTGTACGGGCCGCTGCTTGCCTGGGCCGACAGCGAGGTCGAAATCATCCGCATCGACCAGGAGGAGGGCGCGTGAGCGAACTGCTCGAACCCCTGCGCTTCCCGCTGCACGGCTCGCGCCTGATCGAGGCATCGGCCGGCACCGGCAAGACCTGGACCATCGCCGCCCTATACGTCCGGCTGGTGCTGGGCCACGGCGGGCCGGATGCCTTCAACCGGCCGCTGATGCCGCCGGAGATCCTGGTCATGACCTTTACCCGTGCCGCCACGCGCGAGCTGTCGAACCGGGTGCGCGAGCGGCTGGTGGAAGCGGCCGCCTGGTTCCGCGGCCAGCTCGAGACGGACGACCCTTACCTGGCCGCGATCGGCGCCGATTATCCGGGCGAGAGCGAACGCCTGGCCGCCGCGCGCCGCCTGGTGCTGGCCGCCGAAACGATGGACGAGGCGGCCGTGTTCACGATCGACGCCTGGTGCCAGCGCATGCTGCGCGAGCACGCCTTCGACAGCGGCAGCCTGTTCGACGAGGAGCTGCTGGGCGACGAACGCGCCCTGTTCGAGGACGCGGCCCACGACTACTGGCGCCAGCATGTCTATCCGCTCAATGCGGCGGCGCTGGATGTCGCGCTCGCGGTCTGGCCGTCGGTGGACGCCCTCAAGCGCAAGGCGGCCCAGCTGGTCCAGCGCGCGCCGATGCTGGGCGAGCCGGCACCCGAGCCGCTGGCCAGGCTGATCGCGCGCGCCGACCGAGAGCGCCGCGCGCGGCTCGCTGGCCTCAAGGAAGGCTGGCTGGAGCGGATCGACCAGATGGAGGCGTGGATCGCGGGCCTGCGCGCGGCCAATCCCAAGTGCTTCAACGGCAGCCGCATGCGCGCCGACTCGCTGGCCAAGTGGTTCGAGGGCTTTCGCGCCTGGGCGCGGGACGAGGCGAGCGAAGCGCCGGACGTCACGGAAACGGCCTGGCATCGCCTGAGCACGGACGGCATCGCCGAAGCCTTCGCGGCCGGCTTCAGCGCCGACGTGCCGGACTGCTTCGCCGCCACGGCCACGCTGCGCGTCGCGCTGTCCGAGCTCGATCCGCTGGCGCACGCGCTGATCCGCCATGCGGCGGCCAGCATCGCGCGCCGCATGGCGGAGCTCAAGGCGCGCAACCGCCAGTTCGGTTTCGCCGACATGCTGGCGCGCCTGCACGCAGCCCTCGATGGTCCGAACGGCGCCACCCTGCGCGAGCGCATCGTCGCCCAGTACCCGGTCGCCCTGATCGACGAGTTCCAGGACACGTCGCCCGAGCAGTACGCCATCTTCAACCTGCTGTACCGGGTGCAGGAGAACGATCCGGCCCACGGCCTGTTCCTGATCGGCGACCCCAAACAGTCGATCTACGGTTTCCGCGGCGCGGACATCCACAGCTACCTGGCCGCCCGTGCCGCGACCGCCGGCCGTCATTACCAGCTCGGCACCAACTTCCGCTCCACCGCGGCGCTGGTGGCGGCGGTGAACCAGCTGTTCGGCCATGCCGAGGGCCGGGCGGGGCACCCCGGCCATGCGGCCGGCGCCTTCCGCTTCCGCCAGGGGGAAGTCAATCCGCTGCCGTTCGAACCGGTGGGCGCGCGCGGCCGGCCGGACCGGCTGGTCGGCGTGGCCGGCCCGTACCAGGCGCTGGCGCTGTGCGCGACGCAGCAGGACGATTTGCGCGCCAACGACTTCCGCGAATACTTCGCCCACCACTGCGCGGAGCACATCGTCGGGCTGCTGAACGATCCGCACGCCGGTTTCGCGGGGCCGGACGGTTTGCGCCGGCTGCAGCCGGCCGACGTGGCCGTGCTGGTGCGCGACCGGACCGAAGCGCGCATCGTGCGCAAGGCGTTGTCCGACCGCGGCGTGGCCACCGTCTACCTGTCGGACAAGGATTCGGTGATGGAGTCGGACGAGGCGCAGGACATGCTGCGCTGGCTGTCGGCCGTGGCCAGCCCGCTGGACGGGATGCTGGCCCGCGCCGCCTTCGCGACGTCCACGGCGGCGCTGCCGCTGGCGGAACTGGCGCGGCTGGCCTCGGACGAACTGGCGTGGGAAACACGGGTCGAGCAGCTCAAGACCTTGCACGGCGTGTGGCAGCGCCAGGGCGTGCTGGCCATGCTGCGCCGCTTCATCCACGAGCTCGGGCTGCCGGCCATGCTGCTGCGCGAGAACGGCGGCGAGCGGCGCCTGACCAACCTGCTGCACCTGGCGGAACTGCTGCAGGAAGCCAGCACCCAGCTCGATGGCGAGCAGGCCCTGATCCGCTGGTTCGCCGAACAGGTCGAAGGCGAGGGCGAGGAAAGCGACGAGCGCATCCTGCGCCTGGAGAGCGACGCCGAACTGGTCAAGGTCATCACGGTCCACAAATCCAAGGGCCTGGAATACCCGCTCGTGTACCTGCCGTTCGCGGTGGCCGCGCGCAAGACCGAGCGGCGCAACCGCAGCTTCTTCGAATTCGTCGGTGCGGATGGCGTGCGGCGGATCGACCTGGCCCTGTCCGACGCCGCGCTGGAGGCGGTCGAGCG
>DASRUW010000211.1:0-11207 GCA_035655255.1 Telluria sp.
GACGAGGATGGCCACACCGTGCTGCCGAAGGCCGACAAGCTCACGCTGGCGCGCCAGCTGGTGTCGGAAATCGCCAAGCGCATCGAAAAAAACTCACTGCTCAAATAATGAAGACCGTCGACCTCAAGATCCTCGATCCGCGCATGAAGGATTTCATGCCGGCCTACGCCACCCCCGGCAGCGCCGGCCTCGACCTGCGCGCCTGCATCGACGCCGCCGTCACGCTGCAGCCCGGCGACACCGTGTTGATTCCGACCGGTCTCGCGATCCACATCGCCGATCCGGGCTACGCCGCCATGATCCTTCCGCGCAGCGGCATGGGCCACAAGAACGGCATTGTCCTTGGGAATCTGGTAGGCTTGATCGACAGCGACTATCAAGGCCAGCTGATGGTCTCCACCTGGAACCGCGGCCAGAAGGCGTTTACCCTGGAACCGATGGAACGCCTGGCGCAGCTGGTGATCGTGCCGGTGCTGCAGGTGGGTTTCAACATCGTCGACGACTTTGAAGCGAGCGAACGCGGTGCTGGCGGTTTCGGCAGCACCGGCAAACACTAAGAACAACAAGGAGGCTCCCGCGATGACTCGCAAGCTTGCCCTGGTTGGCCTGGCCGCCGCGCTGCTGGCGGGCTGCGCCACCAAACCGCCGGCCGGACCGAAAGTGCTCCCGCCGGAAGCCGTTGAGGCCAAGCCGGCCCTCACTCCGCGCCTGGCGCAGGCGGCCGAATACCTGACCACCATGGCGAACCTGCAGGACCGCCTGTACCAGGTGGCCGCGCCGCTCCTGATCCAGAATGCGGAACTGTGCAAGTCGCACAGCCGCAATCTGCTTGGCTTCACGGCCAAGAACCGCTTTTCCTACCCTGGCGAATACAACGAGGCGGCGCACGTCGCCTTCGGGATGGGCGACCAGCTCCAGGTCACGGGCGTGCTGAATGGTTCGGGCGCCGCGCGCGCCGGCCTGCGCCGCGGCGACGGCCTGGTCGCCGCCGAAGGCAAGCCGCTGCCGACCGGACCGAATGCCTCGACCCTGGCCGGTTCCGTATTCGGCCCCCTGGTGTCGTCCAAGGCCACGATCAACATGACCATCGCCCGCGACGGCGAGCACCGCCAGCTGCCGGTGCCGGTCACGCGCGCCTGCGGCTTCGCCATCGAGCTGGGGAACTCGGACAACATCAATTCCTACGCCGACGGCAACCGCATCCTCGTCACGCGCGGGATGATGGCCTTCGCCCCCTCGAACGACGAACTGGCCTACGTGCTGGCCAGCGGCATGGCCCACAACCTGCTGGGGCACGCGCAGTCCATGCGCCAGACCGGCACGCTTGGCAGCATGATCGACAATTTGGTGAGCGTGCGGCCCGACCTGTCGCTCCTGATCGGCAGCGGCGGCATCAAGCCGATGTCGGCCGACGCCGACGCTGCGGCCGAACACCTCGCGATCTACCTGCTGGCGCGCGCCAGCTACAAGATCGACGGGGCGGACGACTTCTGGAAGCGGCTCGCCGCGACCTACCCGGCCAGCGTGATGAACGGCTACGTCGCCAACCACCCCAACACGCAGGCGCGCCTCGGTGCGATCGCCAAGGCGCAGGCGGAGGTGAAGGCCAAGCAGTCGGCGCACCAGCCGCTGGTGCCATGATGCGCCGCGCCGCTTTCCTGCTTCTGGCCCTGCCGCTGGCCGCCCAGGCCGCGCAATGGACCAAGCTGCCCGCCCCCGGCGGCAGCGCGGCCTGGATCGACAAGAACAGCATCGTCAAGTCCGGCCCCTCGTTCAAGGCCTGGACCATGGAAGCGCCGCCGACGCCGCAATCCACGCCGGACGGCAAGCCCTACCGCGCCGTGAAGGCCCTGCAGCTCTACTCCTGCGAGGACCGCACCGCCACGCTGCTGATGCAGGTGTACTTCGACGACGCACAGGGCAAGGGAGCGGTGGTCCAGACGGTCAAGTACGAGAAATTCTCCGCCGACGAAATCGTCCCCGACAGCGTCGCCGACGCCGCCCTCGCCATCATCTGCAAGAAGCCCGCTTCCTGAGCGCCCGTGTAGCACAACCGTGCTACACTGCCCACAACCCACGGAGGCACTTATGTCCACCACTACCATTCGTCTGCCGGACGAGTTGAAAGAGCGTGTAGCCCAGGCCGCCGAGCGCGCCGGCACGACGCCGCACAACTTCATTCTCCAGGCGATCGCCGAAAAAGCCGAGACGGACGAAAAGCGAAACGAATTTCTCGATGAGGCCGAGCGGCGCTACGCAGACATCGTCGCCAATGGCAAGACCATTTCCTGGAACGAGATGCGCTCTTACCTTGCTCCCAGCATCGGGGGCAAACCGGCCAAGCGGCCGACGGCCAAGAAATTTACGCGCTGACGATGACGCGCATCGAACTTGCGCCGGAGGTTGCGGACGATTTCGAGCGCATCCGCGATCATCTTTCCCGCCATGGCGTTCAGGATGCAGCCCAACGCCTGCGACAGATCATCGATGCAATCTCAGCGTTGGAACAGAACCCGTTGATCGGTCGCCCTGCACGTAACGGATGCCGCGAACTGATCATCGGCCGCGACGCGCGCGGATATGTCGCACTTTATCGGTATGTCGAGTCCATCGATACGGTGTTCGTGCTCGCCATCCGCAGCCAGCGGGAAGCCGGCTTCACCAGAGACTAGATTACCAGTTAGGGAAGTCGGGGAAGTAGGTCACCATCACCCAGGTCAGCAGGCCGAGAAAGGCCACCGTCACCAGGCAAACCATGAGAAGCAGGCCGAACTTCGGCACGCTTTGGGCTTTTTTTGTATGATTCTCCATCCCGCCAAGTATAAGCGATGCGATGGACAGTATTGATCTCGAGGTGTTGAAGACCGTCTCGGGCTGGCTGCGCGAAGGCCGGCGCTGCGAGCTGGTCACGGTCGTCAAGACCTGGGGTTCCAGCCCCCGGCCCATCGGCGCGACGCTTGCCCTGTGCGAGGACGGGCGCGTGGTCGGCTCGGTCTCGGGCGGCTGCATCGAGGACGACCTGATCGAACGAGTGCGCCGCGAAGGCATCACGCGCACGGCGCCGGAGCTGGTCACCTACGGCATCACGGCCGACGAGGCCCACCGCTTCGGTCTCCCTTGCGGCGGCACGCTGCAACTGGCGATCGAACCGCTTGGCGCGGACAGCGGCATCGACCAGCTGCTCGACCTGCTCGAACAACACCAGCTGGTGGCGCGCCGCCTCGACCTGGCGACGGGCAAGGCGTCGCTCTCACGCGCCGATCCGGGCATGGGCCTGCACCTGGACGCCCACGCTCTCACCACGGTGCACGGCCCGCGCTGGCGCCTGCTGATCATCGGCGCCGGGCAACTCTCCCGCATCCTGGCCCAGATGGCGCTGGCCATGGATTACCACGTCACCGTGTGCGACCCGCGCGAGGAATACCGCGCCGCCTGGAACCTGCCCGGCGTGGAGCCGGTGCATGCGATGCCCGACGACCTGGTGCTGGAGATGCGCCTCGATTCGCGCAGCGCCGTCGTGGCGCTCACCCATGACCCGAAGCTGGACGACCTGGCCCTCATGGAGGCGCTCAAGTCGGACGCGTTCTACGTCGGCGCCATCGGCTCGCGCGCCAACAACGCCAAGCGGCGCGAACGACTGAAGGAATTCGATCTGACCGATCAACATATCGCACGCCTGCACGGCCCGATCGGGCTGTACATCGGCAGCAAGACGCCCGCCGAAATCGCCGTCTCGATCATGGCCGAGATGACCGCGGTGAAGAACGGCGTCCCGTCCGACCTGCAGGTGCGCCACGCGGCCGCGCTGTCCCCGATCGGGACCGGAGGCTGCAGTGTCTGAATTCAAAAGCAAGAAGCAGGTAGCCGCACCGGGTACGGTGCGGGAAACTGACAACGCCTTCTCCCACAGCCACCCGCCATGAGCACCGCCAACTTCCTCCGCCTGATCTTCCTCGCCGCCATCTGGGGCAGCTCCTTCCTCTTCATGCGCATCGCCGCGCCCGTGCTCGGGCCGGGCGTCCTGATCGAATACCGGGTCGCCTTCGCCGCGCTGTTCCTGTTCGCCGTCGGCCTCGTCCTCAAGAAGCGTCTCGACCTGCGCGCGCACTGGAAGCACTACCTGATTCTCGGCCTGTTCAATTCCGCCCTGCCCTTCGTGCTGTTCGCCTACGGGGCACGCACCCTGTCGGCCTCGGTGCTGTCGGTACTGAACGCCACGGCGCCCATGTTCGGTGCGCTGATCGCCGCGACCTGGGGCCGTCAGAAGATTTCGGCGCGCACCCTGCTCGGCCTCGTGCTGGGCACCGCCGGCGTGACGCTGCTGGTGGGTTTCGACCATGTCAGCTCGCGGCCCGGCGCGGGACTGGCGATCGCGGGCGCGCTGGCTGCCGCCTTCTGCTATTCCGTCGCCAGCACCTACGCCAAGTCGGCCAAGAGCGTGGAGCCGTTCGCGAACGCGCACGGCAGCATGTGGGCGGCGACGCTGCTCACCATTCCCGCGCTGGCGATCTTCCCGCAACCGGGCGAAGCGACCGTCGGCATTCTCGGCGCGGCGCTGGCGCTCGGCATCCTGTGCAGCGGCATCGCCTACCTCATCTACTTCAAACTGGTGGCGGACGTCGGGCCGACGTCGGCCTTGACGGTCACCTTCCTCAACCCGCTGTTCGGCATCATGTGGGGTGCTGTGTTCCTGCACGAAGTGATCGGCTGGTACACGATCGTCGGCGCGGCCATCGTCATCGGCGGCACCATGCTGGTGACGGGCTTCCGTCCGCGCTTGCCGCGCTTTGCCACGGCGGACGCCCGTTGAAGCGCACGGTCCGCATTGCGCTGCCGGACGGCTTCCGGCGTGCCGATGTCCTCGGCTTTCACGCACGCGACGTTGAAGGGGTGGCGGAACGGGTGACCGGGGACGGCCTGCAGAAGGCGGTCATGCTGGACCGCGTTCCAGTCCTGTTACAGGTGCAGCTGACCGGCGACGCGGCGCGCTGCACGATCACGTCCGACGGCAGCCTGCCGAAGGCGGCGAGCGAGGAGGCCTTGACCAGCATCCTCGGCCTGCGCCTCGACCCGGCGCCGTTCGAGCGCGCACTGCGCAAGGACGCCGTGCTGGGTCCCCTGGTGCGGCGCCAGCGCGGCCTGCGCATCGTGCAGTCGGCCAGCATCTTCGAAGCGCTGACCTGGGCCATCATCGGCCAGCAGATCAACCTGCCGTTCGCGATTGCGCTGCGGCGCAGCTTCATCCGCCTGGCCGGCCGTCAGCACAGTTCCGGCCTGTGGTGCTACCCGGAAGCGCAAGACGTGGCGGGATTGGACGCGGACCTCCTCGGCGCGCACAAGTTCTCGCGCGCCAAGGCGGATACCCTGCTGCGCGTGAGTCGGATGGTGGCGGATGGAGAACTGGTGCTGGACCGCGCGGCGGACCTGGAAACGACTTCCGCCGCGCTGCTGGCGATCAAGGGCATCGGCCCCTGGACGGTCAACTACGCCCTGCTGCGCGGCTACGGCTACGCCGACTGCTCGCTGCACGGCGACGTCGCCGTCCGTGCAGCCCTGCACAAGCTGCTGCAATCCGAGGAACGCCCCAGTATCGGAGAAACGGAACAGTGGCTGAAACAGTTCAGCCCGCACCGCACGCTCACCGCCGCCCACCTCTGGGCCAGCCTTTAGGGGCGCAAAAACAAAAACGGCCGCTCGTAGGCGGCCGGTCTTGATTGGTGTCTGGTTGCGGGGACAGGATTTGAACCTGTGACCTTCGGGTTATGAGCCCGACGAGCTGCCAGACTGCTCCACCCCGCGTCTGATACGAAGTATTATACGCCCCTTTCCCGCATTAGACAATATCAATCTCAGCCTGATGTGCGATAGCGGTAAGTAAATCGATTCCAGCGCCGCTCCTGGTGCGTCATTGTCCAGCTAAATCAGTGTAAAGTAGCTTCAACGACTCTCTATTTTCCTGCTGATGAAATTCTGTTCCGAGTGTGCCTCCCCTGTCGCCCTGACCATTCCCGAGGGCGACAACCGGCCACGCTACGTGTGCGCGCAGTGCTCCGCCATCCATTATCAAAATCCCAAGCTGGTGGTCGGTTCGATCCCCGTCTGGGAACAGGCCGAGGAAGTGCAGATCCTGCTGTGCCGCCGCGCCATCGAACCGCGCTACGGCTTCTGGACCCTGCCGGCCGGCTTCATGGAAAACGCGGAAACCACGGCCGAGGCGGCCGTGCGCGAGACCGAGGAGGAAGCCGGCGCCCACATCGAGATCGGCAAGCTGTTCACCCTGCTCAACGTGTCCCACGTGCACCAGGTCCACCTGTTCTACCTGGCAAAGCTGACCGACCTGGACTTTGCGCCCGGCATCGAGAGCCTGGAAGTGCAGATGTTCCGCGAACGCGAGATCCCGTGGGACGAGCTGGCCTTCCCCACCATCCGCAAGACGCTCGAACTGTTCTTCGCCGACCGCCGCCAGATGCGCGAGGGCGGCAGCTACGGATTCCACAGCCACGATATCGTCCGCCCGATGCGCTCATGATTCCCTGGCTCGAAGCGAACACGCCCTTCCCGGACGTGTCCCATGCCTTGACCGCCGACGCGCCTGGCCTCCTCGCCGCCGGCGGCGACCTCTCGCCCGAGCGCCTGCTGGCGGCCTACCGCCACGGCATCTTCCCCTGGTTTTCCGAAGGCCAGCCCATCCTGTGGTGGAGCACCGACCCGCGCATGGTCCTGCGCACCGATTCCCTGCGCATCTCGCACAGCCTGCGCAAGGCCGTGCGCAAGGTCGAGCGCAGCATGGCCGAGGGCGGGCCCTGGCAGGTCCGCTTCGACACCGCCTTCGAGGAGGTGATGCGCGCCTGCGCCGAGCCACGCCGCGACGGCCCCGGCACCTGGATTTCCGAAGAGATCATCGAAGGCTATTGCGGCCTGCATGAGCTCGGCTATGCCCACTCTTCCGAGCTGTGGCATGGGGAAGAACTGGCCGGCGGCGCCTACGGCGTATCGATCGGGCGCATGTTCTACGGCGAATCGATGTTCGCGCGCGCGCCGGACGCCTCCAAGATCGCGCTGGCCTGGCTGGTCGATTTCCTGCGCCGCCACGGCGTGCGCCTGATCGACTGCCAGCAGGAGACCGGCCACCTGGCCTCGCTCGGCGCCAGCCCGATCCCGCGCGCCGCCTTCCTGGCCCACCTGCGCCAGGCGATCGCCGAACCACAGATCACCGGCTGGCAGCCTGCGCCGACGCTAAGCAGCGCACCGTGACGCGGCCCGATCTTTCAGTACAATAGGCCCATGACGCACCTGAACGACCTGCCTTTCTCGGCGCTGCAGTTCTACACGACGGCGCCCTACCCGTGCAGCTATCTGGAAGCACGGCAGGCGCGCTCGCAGGTCGCCACCCCGTCCCACCTGATCAACGCGGACGTGTATTCGGAACTGGTGCGCAACGGTTTCCGCCGCAGCGGCATCTTCACCTACCGCCCGTATTGCGACGGCTGCCACGCCTGCATCCCGGTGCGGGTGCGGGTGCAGGACTACACGCCCAACCGCGCCCAGCGCCGCTCCTGGGCGCGCCACGGGGCGCTGGCGCCCATGGTCGCCACCCTCGCCTTCTCGGACGAGCACTACGACCTGTACCTGCGCTACCAGACCACCCGCCACGCTGGCGGCGGCATGGACCAGGACAGCCGCGACCAGTACGCCCAGTTCCTGCTCCAGAGCCGCGTCAACACGCGCCTGGTCGAATTCCGCGACCCGGACGGCACCCTGCGCATGCTGTCCATCATCGACGTGCTGTCGGACGGCCTGTCCTCGGTCTACACCTTCTTCGACCCCGACGTGCCGGGCGCCTCCTTCGGCACCTTCAACATCATGTGGCAGGTGGAACAGGCGCGCCAGCTTGGCCTGCCCTACGTCTATCTGGGCTACTGGATCGAGAAAAGCCCCAAGATGGCCTACAAGATCAACTTCCGTCCGCTGGAGGCGCGCCGCGACGGCACCTGGAATACCCTGTCGGACGCACGGTAGAATAGCGGGATTCCCACCTCCCGCACGCCCATGTCCGACAAGCTCCTGTACGCCCTCGCCCGTCCGCTGCTGTTCACGCTCGATCCCGAGGCGGCCCACAACCTGACCCTGCCCGCCCTGCGCCGCGCCGCGCGGCTCGGACTGACCAACTTGTGCAGCCGGCCGGCGCCGGACCCGCGCACCGTCATGGGCATCACCTTCCCCAACCCGGTCGGCCTGGCCGCGGGCCTGGACAAGGACGGGGCCTACATCGACGGCCTGGCCGCGCTGGGCTTCGGCTTCATCGAGGTGGGCACGGTGACGCCGCGCGCGCAGCCGGGCAACCCGATGCCGCGCATGTTCCGCCTGCCGCAGGCCAAGGCCATCATCAACCGCATGGGCTTCAACAACCACGGGGTGGACGCCTTCGTCGCCAACGTGCGCGCCTCGCGCTTCTACCAGGACCGGCAGGGCGTGCTGGGCCTGAACATCGGGAAGAACGCCACCACCCCGATCGAGAACGCGGCCGACGACTACCTGCACTGCCTGGAAAAGGTCTACCCCTACGCCAGCTACGTCACGGTCAACATCTCGTCCCCGAACACCAAGAATCTGCGCCAGCTGCAGGGCGCGTCCGAGCTGGACGCCCTGCTCGCGCGCCTGAAGGATGCCCAGCAGCGCCTGGCCGACCAGCACCAGCGCTACGTGCCGCTGACGCTGAAGATCGCGCCGGACCTGGACGCGGAACAGATCAAGAACATCGCCGACGCCCTGCTGCGCCACAAGATCGACGGCGTCATCGCCACCAACACCACCCTCGCGCGCGACGCCGTGCAAGGCCTGCCGCACGCGGACGAAGCGGGCGGCCTGTCCGGCGCGCCTGTGTTTGAATTGTCGAACGCCGTGATCCGCGGCTTGAAGCGCGAACTCGGCGACGCCATTCCCATCATCGGCGTGGGCGGCATCCTGCGCGGCGCGGACGCGCGCGCGAAGATCGAGGCCGGCGCCCAGCTGGTGCAGCTGTACAGCGGCTTGATCTACGCCGGCCCGGCCCTGGTGAAGGATTGCGCCGCCGCCCTGCGCAACTGAAAGGCTTTCCCATGCAGCGCACGACCCTCGGCCGCAGCGGCCTGGCGGTGTCGAAGATCTGCCTCGGCACCATGACCTTCGGTGAACAGAACACCGAGGCGGAAGCACACAGCCAGCTCGATTACGCGCTGTCACGCGGGATCAACTTCATCGACACCGCGGAGATGTACCCGGTGATGGCCAGCGCCCGCACCCAGGGCGCCACCGAACGCCAGATCGGCAGCTGGCTGAAAAAACGCGGCAAGCGCGACGACCTCGTGCTGGCCACCAAGGCCGCGGGGCCGAACCCGAACCTGGTCTGGATCCGCAACGGCCGCCAGAACTTCGACGAAGCCAACCTGCGCGAAGCCGTCCACGCCAGCCTGAAGCGCCTGCAGACCGACTACATCGACCTGTACCAGCTGCACTGGCCAAGCCGCAACGTGCCGATCTTCGGCGCCACCGCCTTCGACCCGGCCAAGGAACGCGCCAGCGTTCCCATCGAGGACACGCTGGCCGCCCTCGGCAAGCTGGTGGAGCAAGGGAAGATCCGCCACATCGGCATCTCGAACGAGTCGGCGTGGGGCGTGAGCGAATTCGTCAAGCAAGCGGAGCTGCATGGCCTGCCGCGCATCGCCACCATCCAGAACCTGTACAACCTGACGGCGCGTGCCTTCGAAACGAGCCTGCTGAACGAGACCTGCTTCCGCGAGGATGTGGCGCTGCTCGCCTACAGCCCGCTCGCCTTCGGCCAGCTCAGCGCCAAGTACATCGACAATCCGAAGGCGCACGGCCGTCTGACCATCTTCCCACCCAACTGGAGCCCGCGCTACGTGCGTCCGCAGGTGTGGGAGGCGGTGCGGGAGTATGCGGCCCTGGCGCGCGCCAACGGCATGACGCCGGCCGCCATGGCCCTGGCCTGGTGCTATTCGCGCTGGTTCGTGGCCGCGACCATCGTGGGCGCGACCACGCTGGACCAGCTCAGGGAAAATATCGATGCGTTCGACACGCGCCTGCCGGAGGACGTGGTGGCGCGCATCGACGCCATCCACACGCGCATCACCAACCCGGGTCAGTAGATGATCTTGACCGCCACGCCGGTGAGCGTGGCCGCCAGGAGGCCGCGCAGGAAGCGCTCCGGCACCGCGCGCGCGGCCCAGGAACCGATGGTAATGCCCGGCACGGAGCCGATCAGCAGCGTCATCAGGAGCGCCCAGTTGATGGAGCCGAGATACCAGTGGCCGGCGGCCGCGATGGCCGTGAGCGGCACCGCATAGGCGATGTCGGTGCCCGCCACTTCGGCCGGGGTCAGGCGCGGATAGAGCATCACCAGCAGCGTCGCGCCGATGGCGCCCGCGCCGATCGAGGAAATCGTGACCAGGGTGCCGAGCAGCGCGCCGCACAGGACGGTGGCCAGCGCCAGCGCGCGCCCCTGCAGCTGGCGGCCCGGATGGGCGTTGATCCAGGCGATCATGCGGCGGCGGAACAGGATCGCCACCACCGTCAGCAGCACCGACACCGCGATCGAATAGCGGATGAACAGCGCCACCTCGCTTCCCAGCGAACCGTAATGCTGGAGGAACCAGGTCGCCGCCAGGGCGGCCGGCAGCGCGCCCGCGCACAGGCGGCGCACGATCTCCCAATGCACGGTGCCGCGCACCCGGTGCGTGATGGTGCCCACGCCCTTGGTGATCGAGGCGAAAGCGAGATCGGTGCCGACGGCAACCGACGGGGCGACGCCGAACAGCAGGGTCAGCAGCGGCGTCATGAGCGAGCCGCCGCCCACGCCCGTCATGCCGACCAAGAGGCCAACCGCGAAGCCGGAAGCGATGTAAGTGATGTCCATGGTCCGGCGATGATCGCACCGCCGGGTTCGAATCCAAACAACCGAGTGCTTATTTGCAAAGACGCGTTTGCATATAAGCTCGTTTGATGTTGGTCATGGTTCCCCCGCCGTACACACGCGCAAGATGGCATATATATCTATACGTTAAGAGGAGAATCCCATGTTCAGACGTTCGAGAAACCTGATGCTGGTCCTCGCCGCGGTCGCCAGCCTGTCCGCCTGCGCCCAGACCTCCCAGCCCGACACCCGCGCCATGCAGGGCGGTGGCATGGGCATGGGCATGATGGGCGGCGGC
>DASRUW010000212.1:0-2065 GCA_035655255.1 Telluria sp.
CGAAGCCCGCGCCCAGCTGGCGGACGCCCTCCGGACTGCGGACCAGCGAATCGCCATTTTGGCCGCCGCCCGCGCGGACACGGCGGCCGCCCACGAAGCGGCCGCCGCGGCGTGCGAACTGGCCGGGCAGACCAGAAACGCGCACCAGACCGCGCTGCGTGAGATCGACGAGGAAGCCCTGCGCGCCCGGCACGCCCGCCTTCTGGCCGAACGCGACGCCTTGCGCACCGGCGCCCAGCGCCTGGAGGCTTGGCAGCAAGCCGTCGCGCAAGCCGAACAGGGCCGTCTGCGTGTCGAGCAGCTACTGGCGGAAGCCGCCCAGACCGACGCCCTGCTGGCCGCCGCCAACGCTGCCGATCCCGCCGTGCGCGCCGCACATGCCCAGGCCGACCAGGCACTGGCGGCTGCGCGCCTCGCTTGTGCGGCTTCCGTCGAAGAACTGCGCGCCCATTTGCATGACGGGGAAGCCTGTCCCGTCTGCGGCAGCATCGACCATCCCTATCAGGGGCGGGACGCTGCCCTGCAGGCCGTCCTTGGCGAATTGGAAGCACAACTGACCCGGGCCGCCGATGCCCTCGCCGCAAACGTCGCGGAAAAAGCCAGGCACGGTGCCGCCTGGGCGGCGCAGCAGCGCCAGCTCGAAGAACTGCGCGCCGCCCAGACCACGCTGGATGCAAAGGCCGCGGACACGCAGGCCGCATGGGAGGCGGATCCGCACGCCGCGGCGGCAGAGCCGGCGGCCCGCGATCTGTTCACGCCGGAGACGGAGACGCCAGGGGCGGCGCAATGGTTTGCCGCGCGCCTTGCGGAGAACGAGACCAGCCTGCACGCCTGTGCCGAACGACAGAACCAGGCGCTGGCCCTGCGCAGCGCTTGGGAAACCGCGCAGCGGGATTACGAGGCCGCTGCGGCGGCTCTGGAACAGCTGCGCGGCAAGGCGCAGAGCGCCGCGGACGACGCCACGCGCGCAAACAGCGAGTCGACCCTAATGAAAGACCGCCACGCGAGCCAGGCGGCGGCGCTCGCTGGGCTTCTTGCCGAGCTCGATGGCGCCATGCCTTCGGCCGCATGGCAGTCCGAATGGGAGCGCGCGCCGGCGGACTTCCTGGAGGCACGCCGGCAGGAGGTGCACGCCTGGACGACACGGGCTGCGGAGCGGGCAGAGGACGAACGCGCGCAGGCCGCCCTCGTGCCAGATCTGGCCGCGGCCGCCGAACGTGTGCAGGCCACGGCACAGGCGAGCGAGGCGGCGCGCACCGCCCTCGACCGCGCGGAAGCGGGCCAGAAGGAAGCCCAGCGCCTCCGCGCCGGATCGCTCGATGGGCGCAGCGTCGCCGATGTGGAGCGCTCGCTGCAAGCGGCCATCCGGGAATCCCGCCTTGCCCTGCAGGCGCGCCAGAGAGCAGCCGCCGACGCCGCCCTCGCCCTCGGCAACGCCCGCACCGCCCTCGGCCATGCGCAGAGCGCCGCCCTGGCCACCGGGCAAGCCCATGCGCGCGCCGCGGCCGCCCTGGATGACTGGTGCGCGAACTTCGGCGCCCTCGACCGCGCCGCCCTGGCCAGCCTGCTGGTGCACGACCACGCCTGGATCGGCGCGGAACGCGCGGCGCTGGAAGCGCTCGAACGCGCCGCCGCCGCCGCGTCGACCGTACTGGACGAACGCCGCGCCCGCCGCGCACAGCACCAGCATACCCGTCCGCCCACGTTGCCGGAGAATCCGGAGGCCCTGGCAAGTGCACTGGCACAGGCGGCCGAATTGTGCCGGTCCCTGAACGACGCCGTTCTGGAACAGCGGGTGCACCTGAAGCAGGACGATGAACGGCGCGCGGCCACCAGCACGATCCAGCAGCAGCTCAGCGCCCAGCAGGAAGAAGAGCGGCGCTGGGCCAGGCTCGATGAGCTGATCGGGTCCGCCGACGGCAAGCGCTTCCGCAACTACGCCCAGCAGTACACCCTCGACGTCCTGCTCGGCTATGCCAACCATCACCTGCGCCAACTGGCCCGCCGCTACCGCCTCGAACGCATCGCCACCGCCAGTGGCCCCTCGCTTGGCCTGATGGTGCGC
>DASRUW010000213.1:0-5240 GCA_035655255.1 Telluria sp.
TCATCAACCGCTTCAAGGCCAAGGCCACCAAGGCGCGCCAGGCGCAAAGCCGGATGAAGGCGCTGGCCAGGATGGAAGAAATCGCGCCATTGCGGGCGGCGGCGGAATTTTCATTCGAGTTTCGCGAACCCCTGAACGCGCCCAATCCGTTGCTGGTGCTGGAAGATGTCGATGCCGGCTACCGGATCGACAATCCGCATGACCACCACGTTATCGATAAAAAAATCGTCTGCGGCATCAATTTTTCGCTGCAGACAGGTCAGCGCATCGGTCTGCTGGGCGTCAACGGTGCCGGCAAATCGACATTGATCAAGACTATCGCGGGCGAACTCGCGCCGCTCGCGGGCGAAGCGCATACCGGCAAGGGCTTGAGCGTCGGTTACTTCGCGCAGCATCAGGTGGAAATGCTGCGCCACGATGAGTCGCCGCTGTGGCATCTGGCGAAAATTGCGCCGACCGTGCGCGAGCAGGAATTGCGAAATTTTCTCGGCGGCTTCAATTTTCCGGGGAATATGGTTAGCAGCAAGATCGCCCCTTTTTCCGGTGGCGAAAAGGCACGTCTGGCGTTAGCGCTGATCGTCTGGCAGCGTCCCAACCTGCTGCTGCTGGACGAACCGACCAACCACCTCGACCTGGAAACGCGCGAAGCGCTGACCGAGGCGCTGGCCCAGTTCGAGGGCACGCTGGTGCTGGTCTCGCACGACCGCCACCTGCTGCGTGCCACGACCGACCAGTTCCTGATCGTCGCCGACGGCAAGCTGCAGCCCTTCGACGGCGACCTGGACGACTACAAGGACTGGCTGTTCCAGACCAAGCTCGCCAAGCCGGCCGCGCCCGCGCCCGCGCCGGCCGACGGGGCCAGCGCGCCCGCCGCGCCGGCCCTGGACCGGCGCGACCAGCGCCGCCTGGAAGCCGGCGAGCGCCAGCGCCTGGCCGCCCTGCGCAAGCCGCTCGAATCGCGCGTGAAGAAGCTGGAAGAGCAGATGGCCAGGCGCAACGCCGAGAAAGCCGCGGCGGATGCGGAACTGGCCGGCGGCGCCATCTACGAGGCCGAGCGCAAGGAGGACCTGAAGCGCCTGCTGGCGGCGCAGGCGGCCTGCGTCAAGGAGCTCGAACAGCTGGAGGAAGAGTGGCTCGCGTTGCAGGAACAACTCGAGGAGATTTCGGCCGCCTGAGTTGGTTGCAATGGAGCGCGAACCCGATACAATGGGCTTCACGACAACATTCAACATCTGGAACGAAAGGCCCGCGATGTACCACTGGCTGCAGCGGCTGTTCACGGGGACTCCCAAGGACGAAGAAGCGGAGGCCGAAGCGCCCCCGCCGCCCGCACCGGCCATGACGCCGCCTCCCGCGCCCAGGCCGGCCGCCGCCACCGCCAAAGGCAGCGGCATCCCGTTCGATCACGCCGACCTGGCCGAGCGCCTGTACCACGCCTGGCTGTTCGGAATCGAGGGCGAGGCCAGCCTGGACCTGACGGCCGAGGAGGCCGAAGTGCTCGGCGCGCTCGAAGCGATCCTCAACACGCAGCAGTCCGGCGCCGCGATGGTGCGGCGCATGCCGGGCCTGATTCCGCAGCTGCTGCAAAGCCTGCGCAGCGAAAGCTTTTCCGGCGCCCAGATCTCCAAGACCATTTCCAGCGACCTGGTGCTGGTGGCCGCCGTCACGCGCCTGGCCAACAACTCGATGCAGGGCAGCGGCAAGTCGATCGACAGCGTGGAGCACGCCATCATCGTGATCGGCCAGGAAGGCTTGCGCCACCTGATCACCAGCGTCGCCTTCCGGCCCATCATCGACCTCAACTCCGGCCACTACACGCGCCTGCTGGCGCCGCGCATCTGGGAGCGGTCCGAGCGCTGCGCCAACGCCAACCGCGCGCTGGCGCCGGAACTGGGGATCGAGCCATTCGAGGCCTTCCTGGCCGGTCTGGTCCAGAACGCGGGCCTGATCGTCGCGCTGCGCGTGATGGACCAGGTGTCCAAGGGCGCACCCGGCATGGGCTCGGAATTCTTCTGCGCGCGGCTGGCCCAGCTGGCGCGCGCCCTGTCCTGCTCCATCGGGCGCGAATGGAACTTCCCGGAGGCGGTGACGCAGGCGATTTCGGAACAGGGAACCACAGCCAAGGGCGCGTCGGTCTCGCCGCTGGGGCGCCTGATGGCGCTGACGGACTACATGAGCAAGCTGCGGGTGCTGGTGGAACAGGAGCGCATCGAATACGACGACCCGAAGCTGTTTTCCGGGCTGCCGGCGCTGGCGCCGCGCTGCTACGAGGCGGTGCAGCCGGTCGAGGATATCGCCTGAGCGCGGCTCAGGCCTCTTCCGCCGCCGTTTCCTGGCTGGACCACTCGACCGGCCCCTTCGAGCCCGCGAAGATGGTCTCGGCCGACGTGGCGTTGGCGCGCAGGCGGGCCTTGATGTCCTTCGGCGCGAGGTTGTAGACGCTGCTGCCGTCCGGGTTGAAGTGCAGGATGCGCACCACCACGTCGCCGCTCAGGCTGGCCACGTGCACGCTGCTCACGCCGGACGCCGAATTCTTCTGCTCGACCAGCTGATCGAGCAGGTCACGCCCGGATTGCGCCTCCGTCTGCGCACCCTTCACTTCCAGCGAAATCTTCCCGATCGCCTTCAGCTGCGGCCCCACCGCCGCCGCCATCTTCTGGAACTGCGGCACCTGTTCGGGCGTGAGAACGAGCTCCTTCTTGCGCACCTTGGACGCCAGCAGCACGTACTTGCGCACCTCCGGTTCGTTGGTCAGCGCGTCCATCTCGGCCTGCTTGTGGGCCGCCAGGGCCTCGAACTCCTCGACCCGGGTACGCATCAACCCGATCACCTCGTCGATCTTGGCGTTGTCCGGCAGGAGGGCAAAGATCATCATCTCGCTCTGACGGCGCGGACCGGCCGATTCGATACGCACCGAGCGCCCCGCCACGGCGCAGCCCTCGGCCTGCTTGATCACCACTTCGTCGGCCATGATCTCGCAATTGGCCGCATGTTCGATCTCGACCCGGGTGCCGGAGATGATGCAGTTCTCGGCCCGGTGCAGATGCACCGCGCCCTGCACTGCCTGCACCACGGCGCCCGAGGCCACGCCCTTGATGAGAATATCGCCGCGCGCATTGGTGGCGCTGCCGCCGACCAGGTTGTGATTGAGCAGCACCGTGCCGCCGCGCGAAACCACGTTGCCGAACACGTCGGCGTGGATGGTGATGCTCTCGCCCTCCACCACGCGCTTTTCCTGGACCTCGCCGAACTCCTCGTAGTCGCCGGTCAGCTGCAGGTTGCCGGTGGTGCGCAGGCTCACGCCTTCGTGGCTGATCACCTTGTCGCCAATGGAGAGCTGGCCATTCTTGGTGTCGACGTTGAGGAAGCCGCCCATGGTCGAGACCAGGTATTCGCCGTCCTCCTTATTCTGGATTTCGGTGCCGGGGCCGGCCAGCGGCGGCAGCTCCACGTCCTTGGGCACCGGCGGCTCGATCGGGATGCCGGACAGCTCGAAGCCCAGCGTGCCGGCCTGGCGCGGCACCTTGCGCAGCAGGCGTACCCCCGCCTTAATCTGCGGGAAGCGGTTCTGGAAGGCGTTCATGTCCAGCTTGCCGTTCGGGAGCTGGCGCGGCGCGTCGCTGCGGTGCAGGTCCTCGGACACTTCCACGATCTGGGCGTCGCGTCCCGGCACCGCGTCCAGGCGGCGCGCCACGATCACGCGTTCGGCCTTGCCGGCCGCGATGGCGGCGCGCACGGCCTCCACGTCGATGCCGAAGCGGATACCCTTGTTCCAGATGTCGGCCACGAACTCGTCGAAATCGAGCTGGGCCGGCGTGCCGGTGCCGTTCGGATCCTCCGGATTAGGCAGGAACACGGGTTCGAAATAGTATTCGGCCTTGCCGTCGCCGATCTTCACGGCGCGGTACAGGCTGCGCCGCTCGGCCGTGAAAGGCACGATGTCGGCGGCGAAGCGCACCAGCGGCTCGCCGGTCGGGGAACGGGGGAAATCGGGCCCGCAGTCGTACAGGGCCTTGATGAGGACGGTGTAGTCGAGTTCGGCGAAATAACTGTCGGCGAACACCGCCGTCACCGCGGCGGCCAATGCGGGGCCCAGCGCCATCGGATCGGCATAAATGCCGTCGCGCCGCTTGATGATGCAATTCTCAGCACCCGTCGGGGCTACCGAGCTGCCAGGGGAATCCATCGCAACGTCTCCACTACCCGCCTCAGTTATTCTTTATGTAAGCAGTATTACCGGTATGCAAAAGGTAATTTCTTTTCATAGCGTAACATGATGCGCGCTTATTGCAGCACATATTGACGTAAAAAAAGGCAGCAAAGGCTGCCTTTTCTGCGTTTTTTTAACGCCGTGGCGTGTTCGCGTAGATGTCCTGGCCCGCCTCGTTGATCTGGCGGCGCAGGTCGCGCCGTTCGTCGGGCGTCAGGCGGCCGTTGCGGCGGAAACCTTCCTGGGGCTGGGGGCGCTCCTGCTGGGCGCGGCGCTGGGCTTCCTCGAGGGCGCGCGGATCGATCTGGCGCGGCTCGGGCCGCTCGCGCGGCGGCTCCTGGTAGCGCGGCTGTGGCGCCGGGCGCGGATCCTGGTCGCCCGGCCCCGCCATGGCGGACGACATGCCGGCCAGAACCACGGCGCCCATCACCAGGGCGCGGCGCAGGGTGGAGGGGACGTTCTGCATGGCGTGCTTCTCTTTCGCGTGACCGGATATACGATTAAGCTCTATTTCAGCCTTTGCGGCCAGTGTAGGGGTAAAGCCCAGGGAGCGACAGTCTGATTGGGTAAAGTTTGTAACACATTGTAATGGCCGCAACGCAATACACCTGTGCGAACGGCCGAGACGTTACCATAGCGACATGGATCTGACAAATTTGCACACCAAATGACGACCTCCACGACAGCCAACCAAGGCAATAATGCAACACCCGCCCACGGCGCGAAGATCATGGTGGTGGACGACGACGTCCGCCTGCGCGACCTGCTGCGCCGCTACCTGACCGAGCAGGGCTTCGCCGTCGTGACGGCCGAGAACGCGACCGCCATGAACAAGCTCTGGCTGCGCGAGCGCTACGACCTGCTGGTGCTGGACCTGATGCTGCCGGGCGAAGACGGCCTGTCGATCTGCCGCCGCCTGCGCGGCGCCGGCGACCAGACCCCGATCATCATGCTGACCGCCAAGGGCGAGGACGTGGACCGCATCGTTGGCCTGGAGATGGGCGCGGACGACTACCTGCCCAAACCCTTC
>DASRUW010000214.1:0-3488 GCA_035655255.1 Telluria sp.
CAAAACCGGATACCGTGTTAAACTTGCGCCCCTTGCGGCTGTAGCTCAGCTGGATAGAGTACTTGGCTACGAACCAAGGGGTCGTGGGTTCGATTCCTGCCAGCCGCGCCAGTTTCAAGAAAGGCCTTGAGAGCGATCTCAAGGCCTTTTTTCTTTCCTCCCGCTAGCACAACACAAGCAGCCTCGTCAGAGGACGAGTGCGCGCGTTCGTGTCGGAACGGTCCTACGCGGACCTGACCGATCCGCCCTTTCCCCCGCAACGGCGGGCATTTCACCCTTCGCGCGGCCGAGGCCGCCGACGCGCACACGGCACACCACGCCGCCGGTCGCGCCGCCCTGCTGCGCTACGATGGCAGTCCCCCGAAGTTGATCAACGGGCGGCTCACCCACCGCCTACCTTCAAGAGAGGTACCTATGGCAATCAAGAAAAACCTGATCGCCGCGCTGACCCTGGCTTGCGCCTCGCTCGGCGCGCCGGCTGCCTATGCTGACGACATCAGCAGCAGCCCGGCCGCGATCGTCCTGACCGATGGCGCCGGCTTCTTCGGCGACGCCTTCGCGATGAGTAACATGGGCAACACCTTCAGCGATCACTTCACGTTCAGCATGGCCGACGGCATGAACCTGGATGCGATTGTCTCGTCCATCGCGCGCGGCGCCGGCGACGGCATGCACATCTCCGGCCTGGACGTCTACGACGCCGGGGGCCTGGTGCAGGCGGGGACCATGCTGCACGACGGGACCATCGACGTGTGGACCGTCTCGACCAGCGGCCTGGCCGCCGGCGACTACTGGCTGCAGGTGTCGGGAACCATGAATTCGGACGGGGCCTCGGCCTTCGGCGGCGCCATCGCGATGGCGCCGGTGCCGGAGCCGGCCACCTATGCCCTGCTGCTGGCCGGCCTGGGCGTGGTGGGCGTCGTCGGCCGCCGCCGCAAGTCCTAATCCCGCGGTCGCGCCATGACCACGAAACGGAAGCGCGAGCTTCCGTTTTTTACGTCCGCACTTTCTTGACCAGGGCCCGGTTGCTGAGGATTTCCTCGATCTGCTCGAAGCGCACCGGCTTGACCATGTGGTGGTCGAAGCCCGCTTCGAAAGCCAGCTGGCGGTCCTTTTCCTGGCCCCAGCCGGTGACGGCGATCAGCACCGTGCTGGCGCCGCAGGACAGGCGCCGGATGCCGCGCGCCAGGTCATAGCCGGACATGCCGGGCAGGCCGATGTCGAGGAAGGCATAGTCCGGGCAGAAGCGCGCCGCCGCCGTCAGGGCGTCCGGACCGTTGTGGGTGATGACCACGCTGTGGCCCATGGCCGACAGCAGCGCGCCGATGCTGTTGACGAAATCGACGTTGTCGTCCGCCAGCAGGATGCGGTAGGTCTCGGCGCTGATGAAGGCGGCGGGGATGGTCTTGGCCGGCAGCTCAGGCTCCACCACGATCGGCAGGCGCACCACGAATTCGCTGCCCTTGCCGGCGCCCGCGCTGCGCGCCTCGATGGTCCCGCCATGCAGCTCCACCAGGCGCTTGGCCAGGGACAGGCCCACGCCCAGGCCGGCATTGGTGCGCTCCAGCGAGGAATCGACCTGCACGAACATCTCGAACACCTGGTTGAGCATGTGCGGCTCGATGCCGATGCCGTTGTCGGCCACGCGGATGGTGAGCAGCTTGTCCTCCACCTGGGCCGACAGGCTGACCCGCCCGCCGCGGTTGGTGTACTTGGCCGCGTTGTTCAGGAGATTGGACAGGATCTGCGCCAGGCGGGTCGCATCCCCGTTCAGGAACACGGGCCGGTCCGGCAGGTCCAGCACCAGTTCGTGCCCGTGCAGCTCGATGTAGGGACGCACCACTTCCAGCGCGTCGTTGACGACGGCCTTGAGTTCGACCCGCCCGGTCTTGATCGCGAACTTGCCCGTGTTGATGCGCGAGACGTCCAGCAGGTCGTCCACCAGCCGCACCATCTGGCGCAGCTGGCGCTCCATGATGTCGGTGGCGCGCCGGGTCGCCTCGGCGTCGCCGCTGCGGATGCGCAGGATGTCGAGCCCGGTGCGGATCGGCGCCAGCGGATTGCGCAGCTCGTGCGCCAGGGTGGCGAGGAATTCGTCCTTGCGGCGGTCGGCCAGCAGCAAGGCTTCCTCGGCCCGGTGGCGCACCTGCATCTCGTGCTCGAGGGTGAGGTTGGCTTCCTGCAGGGCGTGCGAACGGCGCCCGATCTCGGCCAGCATGTCGTTGAAGGCGTCGACCAGGAGCCCGATCTCGCCCGTGTTCTTGCCCGGCACACGCAGGCTGAAGTCGCGCCGCTGCATCACCTCGCGCGCGACCCGGGTCACGGCCTCGAGCGGCCGCGTGATCGATTTCTGCAGGCGCGCGGCGACGTAGGCGGCCACCGCCAGCGACACCAGCATCACCGCGATCAGGATGGCGGCGTAGTTGACCATGCGCTCGACCACCCCGTAGCGCGAACGCAGGTAGACGGTGCCGACCCGCTCGCCGTTGTCCAGCACGTCGTGCACCACCACCAGGTCGCCGCCTTCGAAACGGTAGCCGACCGGGCCGGGGCGGTCCGGGAAGGCGCGCCCGGCGTCCTCGTGGGTATAGGTGGCGAAACGCTGGCCGTCGTTGGTGTAGACGGCGCCGGCCAGGATCTGCGGGCGCACCCGCAGCACGGCCAGGCTCTGCTGGGCCGTCTTGGCGTCGTTGAAGCTCAGGGCCGGCGCGGTCACGCTGGCGATGATGTCGGCCTGGGTGGTCAAGTCCGCCACCCAGTAGCGCTGGAACGTGCGCAGGTCGTAGAACAGCATCGCGACCGAGGCGGTCAGCAGGGCCACCAGGGTGGTGGCCACCGCCATCATGATCAGCTTGCTGCGGACCGAGCCGGGATCACGCCACCACATCAGTTCACTCCTTTGTGCACCTGGTGAGCCACCGTCAGGAGCCGGGAACTGAGCTTGACATTGTTCTTTTCGGCCGCGTCCAGCGACACGTCGAAGCGCACCCGCTCGTCGATGATCGTGAAGTTGATGACACTGCCTTGTTGCAAGCCGCCCTCCGATTCCGTCACCAGGAGCAGCGGCTGCTGGCCCGCCGTGCGCAGGATGCGCCCGACCCGCCCGACGTCGTTGCCGGCCACAAACAGCAGATGCACGCCCGCGATGGCATCGCCCTCCTTCAGGGAGCGTACCGCGACCGGGCGGCCGTTGACGGTGCGCCCGGCCACGATCCGGGCCAGGTCGGCCGCCATGTCGTCCGCGCCCAGCACCCCGATCACGATCGGGGCCGCTGCATCGCCGAAGGCGCCGGCCGGAAACTCCGCATAGCCGAGGAATTTGTAGAGGAAGGCCGCCTTCACGCTGCGCTCCAGCGCGGCGCCAGGCACGGCCGGGTTCACGCTGGCCTGGAGCGGCGCGCCCGCCGCCAGCGCGCCCAGCAGCAGTACGGCGGCGCAGGCGGCACACAAGGTGCGCCAGGCGGTGAAGGGGAAGCGTAAGCTCATGT
>DASRUW010000215.1:0-2972 GCA_035655255.1 Telluria sp.
ACATCAACCAATCCAGCTGGCGGCCCTTGACCGCCTCGCACAACGCCACGGTGCCGGCCACCTTCGGCGCGAGCGACGCAGTCAGGTCGGCGAGCTCCATGTTGGCGAAGGCACGGTCGCGCAGGTCGAGCGCCGAGTGGATCACCCCATTCAGAGCGCCGAACCTGGCCACGCCCGCCTCCACCGCCGCCCGCATCGCGGCAGCATCGGTCACGTCGGCCTGCACGTACATCGCTTCACCACCTTGCGCAGTGATGGCGGCGATCTGTTCGTGCAGTTCCACACCGGCTGCGCGGCGCCCCGTCCAGACGATGCGCGCACGGTAATGGCGCGCCAGTGCGTGACTGAGGGCCAGGCCGATACCCCCGGCGCCACCCGCGATCAGATAGACGCCGCCCACGCGGAATCCATCGCCGCTTTCAGGCAGCGCGACCGGGACGATGCGGCGCACATGGCGTTGGCCGGAACGGTAGGCCGCGAGCGGCGCAGGTTCCTTGACGACGATCGCGGCCGCCTGCGCGGGATCGCGCAATGCTTGCGTGTCCAGATCGATGCCGGACAGGCGAATCTGCGGATGCTCGCGGCTGATCACGGAGGCCAGGCCGTGGCAGCCGGCTCCCCATGGGGTCGAGCGCTCGCCGCCGACAGCGAACGCCTCGGCGCTCACCACTTTCAGGTCGAAGCTCTGGTCCGGCATCGCCTTGAGCAGCGCATGCCCCAGGTGAAACAGCGCATGCACGCCCTGCTCCTGGCTGGATGCAAGGGTGTCCTCCGGCGTGCATATGCCGCCCAGGAAGTAGACGGACCGGATTCCCGGATTGGCCTTGACCAGCGCCGCCAGGCTCGCTGGATCGCCGATGGGCGCACGCAGCACCATCCCTGCCGGCAGGGCCGCCGACAGCGCCTCGGCCAGCTCGCCGCAGCTTTCGGGATGGACGATCAGGGCCACCCCATCCTGCGGCTGGGCCGCGGTGGACAGCGGCTCGGGCGTCCACGACGGCTCGAAGAACATGCCAGGGTCCGCAGAGGCGGCGCCGGCCGCGGGACGCGGCAAGGCCATGCGCCGCAGTTCGAGGCTGTCGATCCCGCCAAACTGCTCTCCGGTGTCGTCGAACAGCTCGAACGAGCAGCGGAAACTGCCGGCATCGCGCACTTCCACCTGGGTGCGCACGCGAAAGCGCGGCGGAAGCGCATCGTCGAGCCAGAACGATGCCACTGCGACCGGCAGCGGCGCCATGCCGTGGGCAAAGGCGCTTTCGGGCAGCAACGGGAAGGCCGTATGGAACACTGCATCGAGCAGCGCGGGATGGGCGAGGTGTCCGGCCAGGTGGCCCAGCGGAGCGCCGATGCTGGCGACAGTGCAGCCCACATGCCGTTCCAGTGCCTCGACCGCGCGGAAGGCGGGCCCGTAGTCGAGACCGATCTGCGCCATCCGCGCGTACATGGCGGAGATGTCGACCGCCTCGCCGGGCGGCATCTGTCCAAGTGTGCTGCGTGTCGGGGTAGCCTCCCCGATCAGGGCCACTGCATGTTCGGACCATTCGCCGTCTGTGTCCGCGCGGGCCCAGATGGTGACGCGGCCGTCTTGATTTGCGTACAGGGTCTGGAGTAGCGTGTCCGCGGCCAGGCGCAGGGGACGTTTCAGTTCGAGATCGCGCACGATGCCGCCGCGGCCGGACGCCTGGCCCGCAGCCAGCGCCAGGGCCAGGAACGCGGTGCCCGGCATGACCGGGTCGCCCTGCACCCGGTGCTCCTTGAGGTAGGCCAGCGCAGGGTCGCCGCAGGCGGCCGTATGGCAGGTCACGCCAGGCAGCGCAAGCGCCACCCGATGCCCGAGCAGTGGATCCGAAGCAGCGGTCAGCACGCGCTGCACGCCACCGCACAGACTGGACGCGCTCGCCGCCTCCACCCAGTAGCGCTGGCCACCGAACGGATATGGCGGCAGGTCGACCCATTGGGTTTGACCGGCGTAGCGCGCCGCGAGCGATACCTCCGCGCCGTGGACAAAGAGCTCGCCCAGGGCGTTCAGGAATTGCCCCTCCTCGTCCGCTCCCTTGCGCATGCTGGCCACACAGGGAAGCACGTCGCCCAGCGCCGGGCGCACCAGCGCGGTGAGCTCGGCGTGCGGACCGATCTCCAGCAGCATGTCCAGGCCCAAGTCCTTCAGCGCGGTCACGCCCTGCTGGAACAGCACGGGCTTGCGCACGTGGTCGACCCAGTAGTCGGGGTCCTGGAATTCCGCATCGGCGCTGGCGCCGGTAACGTTCGAAACCATCGGCACGGCAGGCGCGGAAAACGCCAGGCTGCGCGTGGTGGCGCGGAAGTCGTCCAGCATCGGCTCCATGCGCCGGGAATGGAAGGCGTGCGATACCGGCAGGCGCTTGGTGCGCGCCCCCGTCGGCGCGAACAGCTCCAGGGCACGCGCCAGCTCGCCGTCCGCTCCCGCGATCACCGTCGCGGCGGCGGAATTGACGGCGGCGACGTCGAGTTCCAGGCCATGCGCCTCAAGCACTGCCCGTACTTCGCCGGCCGGAAGCAGGACGGCGGCCATGCCCCCGCCTTCCGGCAAGGCATCCATGAGCGCGCCGCGGCGCGCGACCATCCGGGCGGCATCCTCCAGCGACAGCACGCCGCATACGCAGGCAGCGGCAATTTCGCCGATGCTGTGGCCAAGCGCGGCCGCCGGCTTCACGCCGTAGGCAGCCCATAGCGCGGCAAGCGCGTATTCGATCGCGAACAGAGCGGGCTGCGTGTAGCGCGTGCGGTTCAGCGTTCCGGCATCTTCCCCGAACATCACGTCGACGATCGATTCTTCCAGCCAAGGGCGCAAGGCGGCGTCGCAACGGCTCAAGGCATCGTGGAACACGGGCTGGCTTTCGAACAGCGTCCGGCCCATGCCCAGGTACTGCGCGCCCTGCCCTGTGAACATGAATCCAACCCGGCCCTTGCCCGCCTCGCCAGCGAAGGCCCCG
>DASRUW010000216.1:0-10033 GCA_035655255.1 Telluria sp.
CAGAGCGGCGCGTTCGAATCGGGCTATCAGCGCCACCTGGCCTGGCACAAGGGTGCGGGCGACCGCTGGAGCTGGTTCGGCTGGTACTTCGTGCTGGGCGATCGCCTGGGCCAGTTCATGGACGGGACCTTCTTTCATGCCGCCGACGACTTCGATCATGCCGTGGCACCGGCGGAGGACCGGGCCGACAACGGCAAAAACGTCGATCCGTACGCCGACTTCCTCAGCCACGGCATCTACGAACAAATGCCGCAGGCCAGTGCCGGCAGCGCGCTGCCGGACCGCTCACCCTTCCTGGCGATGACGACCTACTTCATCGCGCCGGGCCGCGCGGACAAGTTCGAAGCGCTGCTCCAGGCGCGCCACAAGACCGCACCGCACGAGGCGCGCTATACGTGGTATCGGCTGAACGTCGGTGGCGAAGCGCCGCAATACGTGCTGCTGCGGCCCGCTGCGAGCTTCGGCGCGGCCGCGTCGCTGAAGGATCCGCTGGCCGGCACGGCCGACAGCGCCGGCGTGGTCACGCGCACGCGCTCGGAGCTGCTGCGCTTCGCACCCCAAATGAGTTATCAACCCGAGGAACGCTAAACAACATGGTCAAGATCAGTGTCCTGTACCCGAACGGCGACGACGTCCGTTTCGACTTCGCCTATTACACCGAGAAGCACATGCCGCGCACCATCACGCTGTTCAGCGCCCATCCGAGCTACCGCGGCGTGAGCGTCGAGCGCGGAGTCGGCGGCGGCGCGCCCGGCGCGGCCCCGACCTACGTCGCCATGTGCCACTTCGTATTCACCAGCGCCGACGCCTTCATGGAAGCCTTCGCGCCCAACGCCGCGGAGCTGCAGGGCGACATCCCCAACTACACCAACATCGCGCCCATCATCCAGGTGAGCGAGATCCTGATGCAGTAACTCAGGACTTGGCCGTGTTCAGCGCGATCGCCGCGCGGATCAGCGCCTTGAACGCGGCCTCGTCGATTTTCTCGCCTTCGTGGATGTCGATCGCGCGGCGGACGTTCCCCTCCAGGCTGGAGTTGAATAAGCCGGCCGGATCCTCCAGCGACGCGCCTTTCGGGAAGGTGAGCTTGACCGCCTTCTTGTAGGTCTCGCCGGTGCAGATGATCCCATCGTGCGACCAGACCGGCACGCTCCACTTCCATTCCTCGATCACGTCGGGATCCGCCTTGTGGATCAAGGCACGGACTTGCGTCAGCGTCGCGCCGCGCCAGTCGTTCAACTGCGCGATTTTCTCGTCGATCAGGCGGGATGGCGAATCCATCGTGGCTTCCTTCTTGTCGGTCATGCGGCGGCTCCTCTGCATTCGAAAATGGTCGGCGCGACAGTGTATCCCACAAGTTCATTTCGTCGCATCTCGCTTCTTAAGCAAACCTGTAACTACACGCGCTATCATTGGAAACGTTTCCCATCCAAGAACAGTCATATGAAAAAGCAGAAGTGGATTGCCGGCCGACTGGTGGCCGCCGTGACGTTGTTCATCGCAGCCCTGCCGCTGCACGCGGCCGAATTCGCGCAGCAGGCGCTGCGGCTGGTGGAGCAAACCTATCCGGCCGATGCGCCAGGCGCCATCGTGCTGGTGGCGCGCGGCGACGAGGTGCTCCTGCGCGTGGCGCGCGGGCGCGCCGTCGACGCCACCGGGCGGCCGCTCACGCCGGACGACCGCTCGCATCTCGGCTCGCTGACCAAGCAGATGGCGGCGGCCGGGCTCATGAAGCTGGTCGAAGCGGGCAGGGTGTCCCTGGACGATCCTCTTTCCAAGTACGTGCCCGATTTCACCGGCGGCGACCGCATCGCCATCGCACTCCTTCTCAATCACACCTCGGGTATCAGCGGATTGCCCGACATGGCGCGCGTGCCGGCCGGCGTGCTGCCGCAGCAGGCCAGCACGGACGCGCTGGTGGACGCGTTCAAGCACAAGCCACCGGCCTTCGCGCCTGGCGAGCGCTTCGCCTATAACGACTCCGGCTACATCCTGGTCGCCAAGATCATCGAAAGTGTCAGCGGCAAGCCGTGGCACGAATACCTGGCCGAGTCCATCTTTCGCCCGCTCGGCATGAAAGACACCTGCTACTGCCCGCAGGCGGCGCTTCCATCCGGCCACACGACGCAATCTGGCCAGGTCAAGCCTTCGGCACCGCCCAGTGTCACCTGGGAGAACGCCGCCGGTGCGCTGATATCGTCGGTGGACGACATGCTGAAGTGGAACCGCGCCTTGCATGAAGGTCGGGTGCTTGGGTCGGCGGCCTACCAGCGGATGGTGACGCCGCGCGGGCCTTCCGGCAACTACGCCTTCGGCATCGACCACGCACCGCTGCGCGGCCATGAACAGCTGTCACATGGCGGCAGTGTGATCGGCTACGCCGCCCACCTGCTCTACCTGCCCGGCCCGGACGTGACGGTGGCGGTACTGCGCAACTTCAACGACGGCCACGAATACGAAGCGGCCGGCGCTCTCGCCCGCAAGCTGGCCCTGATGGCGCTGGGCGAACCGGCGGAGCTCAAATAACCGAAGCGTGAAAGCGGATGTGGTCTTCCATGAAGGTGGAGATGAAATAGTAGCCGTGGTCATACCCCGCGTGCCGGCGCAGCTGCAAGGGCTGCGCCGCCTGCTCGCAAGCGGACTCGAAGCGCTCGGGGTGCAACTGGTCCGGCAGGAACTTGTCGGCCAGGCCCTGGTCGATCAGGATCCCTTGCGGGAACGGCGTGCGCGCACGGGCCATCAAGGCGCTGGCGTCGTACTCGTCCCAGGCAGCGGAGCGCGGGCCGAGGTAGGCGCCGAAGGCCTTCTCGCCCCACGGACAGTGGCTGGGCGCGCAGATCGGCGCGAACGCCGAGACGGATGCGAACAGCTCCGGATGGCGAAGCGCCATCACCAGCGCGCCGTGACCGCCCATCGAATGGCCCATGATGCCGACGCGCCCGGCCTGCACCGGCAAGGCGTCCAGTACAAGCCGATGCAGTTCCAGCAGATAACTGTGCATGCGGTAGTGCCGGCTCCACGGCGCCTCGGTCGCATCGAGGTAGAAGCCTGCGCCAACGCCCAGGTCCCAGCTGTCGGTCTCGCCCGGCACGCCGGCGCCACGCGGGCTGGTGTCCGGCGCGATGAGGATCAGACCTTCCCGTGCCGCCACGCGCTGGGCGCCGCCCTTGATCATGAACGTCTCTTCGGTGCAGGTCAGGCCGGCCAGGTAGAACAGGGCCGGCACCTTCGCGCTCGCAGCCTGCGGCGGGAGGTAGACCGAGAAGCGCATCGGCAGGCCGATCGCCGCCGACGCGTGGCGGTAGAAGCGCTGCACGCCGCCGAAGCAGGCGTGCTCGCTGAGTAGTTCGAGCATCGCTCCGCCTCGTCAGTACAACACCACGGAGCGGATCGATTCGCCCCGCTTCATCAGGTCGAAGCCTTCGTTGATCTGCTCGAGCGACAGCCGGTGCGTGATCAGGTCGTCGATATTGAGCTTGCCTTCCATGTACCAGTCGACGATCTTGGGCACGTCGGTGCGTCCGCGCGCGCCGCCGAAGGCCGTGCCGCGCCACTCGCGCCCCGTCACCAGCTGGAACGGACGGGTCGAGATCTCCTTGCCCGCGGCAGCCACGCCGATGATGAAGGACTTGCCCCACCCCTTGTGCGTGCATTCCAGCGCCTGGCGCATGACGTCGGTGTTGCCGATGCATTCGAAGCTGTAGTCGGCGCCGCCGTCGGTCAGCTGCACGATGTGGTCGACAACGTTCTCGACATCCTTCGGGTTGATGAAGTGGGTCATGCCGAACTTGCGGCCGATGGCTTCGCGCGCCGGGTTGATGTCGATGCCGATGATCTTGTCCGCGCCGACCATGCGCGCGGCCTGGATCACGTTCAGGCCGATGCCGCCCAGGCCGAACACGGCCACATTGGCGCCCGCCTCCACCTTGGCCGAGAACACCACGGCGCCCACGCCGGTGGTGACGCCGCAGCCGATGTAGCAGACCTTGTCGAAGGGCGCGTCCGATCTGATCTTGGCCAGCGCGATCTCGGGCACCACGATGTAGTTCGAGAAGGTCGACGTGCCCATGTAGTGGAACAGGGACTGGCCATTGAGGGAAAAGCGGCTGGTCGCATCCGGCATCAGGCCGCGGCCCTGGGTGCCGCGAATGGCCTGGCACAGGTTGGTCTTGCGCGACAGGCAGAATTTGCACTGGCGGCATTCCGGCGTGTACAGCGGGATGACGTGATCGTCCTTGCGCAGCGACGTCACGCCCGGCCCGACGTCGACCACCACGCCGGCGCCTTCATGGCCCAGGATGGCGGGAAACAGCCCTTCCGGGTCGGCTCCGGACAAAGTGTAGTAATCGGTGTGGCAGATGCCCGTCGCTTTCAGTTCGACCAGGACTTCGCCCGCCTTCGGTCCTTCCAGGTCGACCGTTTCGATCGTCAACGGAGCGCCTGCCTTCCAGGCGACAGCGGCTTTGGACTTCATATCTTCCTCGCTCAGGTAACGGAGGGGATATTGTCCACGAAATAAGCCGCGTGCGCGACTTCAATGCGTGAGGGCGAATAATGCCGGGTCGTCCGCATGGTCGACCAGGATGCGGCGCACCCGGTCCTGCCACAGGCCGCCGAATTCCTTGCCCTCCTCAGGCGTGGCGACGCCTTCCAGCAGCTTGCGCAGCAGGACGCCGGTGCGCGGGTCGGCCTCGACGTGGTTCATGTGCATGGACAGTTGCACGGACTTTCCGTTGTCGAGCCGCTCGAAGCTGACCTCCCCTTCGATCGCGCAGGAAAAATAGAGCAGGTCCTGGCGCCGGAAGCGGCGTCCGATGCCCTTGAAGCCGCCTGGCCCGGTGGCGCCCGTGATCAGGCTCGCCACGCTGGCGATCACGCCGGTCACGCCTTCGTCGCCGGGCGCGGCAAAGCGCACCTGCACCGCGCCCCGTTCGGGCGTCGCGTCCGGGTACAGCAGCGCCAGGGCCTTGCGCGTCATGAGATAGGCGCCCGCGACGGTCGGACAGGAATGACCGGCCAGCCGCACCGCATCGATATAGCGATAGGTGATGATGCCGTCCGTGCAGGCGCCCAGGAACTCGGCAAGGCCGTCGTGGACGGTGATGACGGGTGCCTGGTCGAAGAAGGCGGGATGGTTCATGCTCGGTTCTCCTGAAGTCGATTAGAGCAGGCCAAGCTGGAGCTTGACCTCGTCCGTCATGGAATGGATGGTCCAGGGCGGCTCCCACACCAGTTCCACGTGCACCGATGCGACGCCCGGCACTTCGGCCACGCGCCCTTCCACCACGCGGGGGAAGGTACCGGCCACCGGACAGGCCGGGGCGGTCAGGGTCATGTCGATCAGGACCCTTCCTTCCGGATCGATGTCGAGCGCGTAGATCAGCCCGAGATCGAAGATGTTGACCGAGATCTCGGGGTCGTAGATGGTGCGCAGGACGGCGATGATGTCCTCCCGCAGTGCGTCTTCGTTCAGTATCGCTTCCATGATTACTCCGTCGTGACGGGAACGGCACGATCCTTCAGCGCCGCCCGCAAGGTGTGCCAGGCCAGGGTCGCGCATTTCACGCGCGCCGGGAATTCGCGCACGCCGGCCAGCACTTCCAGCTTGCCCAGGTCGATCGGGGCGTGTGCGTCGGCGTGGGTCAGCAGATGGTGGAACTCGTTGAACAGGTGTTCGGCATCCTCCACCCGGCGTCCCTTCAGCACATCGGTCATCAGCGACGCCGAGGCGGTGGAAATCGCGCAGCCCGAACCTTCGAAGCTGACATCGCGGATCACGTCGTCTTCCACGTGCAGGTAGACGGTGAGCGTGTCGCCGCACAGGCGGTTGTGGCCGTGCGCGACGTGGTTGGCGCAAGCCATCGGATGGCAATTGTGCGGTTTCTTGTAGTGATCGAAAATCACTTCCTGGTACAGGTCGCGCAAGTCGCTCATCGTTGAAACATCTCCCTGACCTTGGCGATCCCCGCCATCAACCCCTCGACTTCGGCGCGCGTGTTGTACAGCGCGAACGACGCGCGCGCCGTGCCGGCCAGCCCGAAACGCTGCATGATCGGCATCGCGCAGTGATGGCCGGCGCGGATCGCGATGCCATCGTGATCGAGAATGGTGCCGATATCGTGCGGATGGATGCCATCGAGCGTGAACGACAGGATGCTCGCCTTTTGCCGTGCGGTGCCGACGATCCTCAAGCCCTCGATGTCCTGCGCCAGCGCGGTCGCGTAGGCCAGCAGGTCTTGTTCGTGGGCCGCGATGGCGTCGATGCCGATGGACGTCACATACGCCAAGGCCTGCCCCAGGCCGATGGCGCCGGCGATGTTCGGCGTGCCCGCCTCGAACTTGTAGGGCAGTTCGTTGTAACGCGTCTCACCGAACGTGACGGAACTGATCATGTCGCCGCCGACCTGGTAGGGCGGCATCGCATCCAGCAGCGCTTCCTTCCCGTACAGGACGCCGATGCCGGTCGGCCCATACAGCTTGTGCCCGGAGAAGGCGTAGAAATCGCAGTCCAGCGCTTGCACGTCCACGTCCAGGTGCGCAATCGCCTGCGCCCCATCCAGCAGCACCGGCACCCGCTGCGCGTGCGCCAGTTCGACGATGCGCCTGACGGGGTTGATGCTGCCGAGCGCGTTGGAGAGGTGGGTGAGCGCCACCAGCCGCGTCTTCGGCCCGATCAGCCGCGCCAGCATGTCGACATCCAGCTCGCCCGCCTCGTTCACGGGCACGACGCGCAGCTCCGCGCCGGTCTGTCCGCACACCATCTGCCACGGCACGATGTTGGAATGGTGTTCCATCGCGCTGACGACGATGTTGTCCTGATCGGTCAAGCGGGGCCGCCCGAAGCTTTGCGCCACCAGGTTGATCGCCTCCGTGGTGCCGCGCACGAACACGATTTCCTTCGTGCTGGCCGCGTTGATGAAGCGCCGCACCTGTTCGCGCGCCTCTTCGTACTGGCCGGTGGCGCGCTGGCTGAGGGTATGCACGCCGCGGTGCACGTTGGAGTTGGTGTGCCGGTAAAAGGCCAGTTCGGCCGCGATCACCGCTTCCGGCTTATGCGTGGTGGCGGCATTATCGAGGTAGACCAGCGGCTTGCCGTGAACGGTCTCGCGCAGCGTGGGAAAGTCCTCACGCCAGCGCGCGACGGGATGCCGCAGCACTTCGGTTTCCATTTTCATCGCAGTTCTCCCAGTCGCCCCAGCAGAATTCCTTCCAGACGGGAGCGCAGCGAGGCGACACGAATGCGCTCGATCACGTCATGGGCAAAGGCATGCACCAGCAGGCTGCGCGCCACCACTTCATCGATGCCGCGCGAGCGCAGGTAGAACAACTGCGTCTCGTCCAGGTGACCGACCGTCGCGCCGTGACTGCACTTCACGTCGTCGGCATAGATTTCCAGTTCCGGCTTGGTGTCCACCTCCGCGTCGCGCGACAGCAGCAGATTGTGGTTGGTTTGCGACGCATCGGTCTTTCGTGCGCCAGGCCGGACGATCACCTTGCCGTTGAAGACCACGTGCGCCTGCCCTTCCAGCACGCCGCGGTAGTGCTCGCGGCTGGTGCCGTTCGGCTGGCGATGGTCGACGCTGGTGTGATGGTCCACGTGCTGCGCGCCGCCGGCCAGGTACAGGCCGTTGAGCACGACGTCGCAGCCGCTTCCATCGAAGGCGGTCGTAATGTCGGTGCGCGCCAGCGCCGCACCCAGGGAAATCGAATGCGATTCCAGGCGGCTGTCGCGCTGCTGCACGGCGTGAATGCCTGACACGTGGAACGCGCCGCTGCCTTCCTGCTGCAGCTTGTGATGGGCAATCGCCGCGCCGCCCGCGGCGAAGATCCGCGTGACGACGTTATTGAAGTACGCCGTGTCGTCGATCCCGGCATAGTGCTCGATCACGGTGGCCTGGGCACCCTCCTCGGCGACGATCACGTTGCGCACATGGTGAGCGCGCCCCGCCTGGGTCGAGAGGAACAGGAGGTGCACGGGAGCCTCCAGCACGGTGCCGCGCCGCAGGTGCAGGAAGGCGCCATCCGCCATGAAGGCGGCATTGAGCGCAGCGAAGGGCGAGCCACACGCGGCGTCCTCCAAATACGGCTCCAGCGTCTCCGGCGCCGCTTCCAGCGCATCGGCCAGGCTGGCCAGGCGCACGCCGGCGGGAAGAGGTCCAACCGCGGACAGCCAGGGGGCGAAGCGGCCGTCATGGAACACCAGGACGTGGCCCACGTCGCCGGCCAGTTCGCAGCGGCTCGCGAGCGTTTGAGCGGCGGCGTGCGCGCGGGAGCGCCCGGCGGGCGTGACATGGAAGTCTGCCTGCTCCAGCGCTGCCACGCTGGTGTATTTCCAGTCCTCGTCCTTGCGGGTCGGGAAACCGCGCTGCGCGAACTGGTCCAGCGCCCTCGTGCGCAGGTGCGCCAGCCAGGGCACGCCTGCGCCGGGGAGCAGGTCGGCCACGCGGGCGAAATCGGCCAGGCTGCTGCTGCGGGCGTCGGGTTTCATCGCGCCCCCGCCCGCAACGGTGCCGTCTTCGCGGCCGGCGCGGCGTCCAGCCAACCATAGCCGCGCGCTTCGAGTTCGAGCGCCAGCTCCTTGCCGGCGGAGCGCACGATGCGGCCCTGGGACAGCACGTGCACGTAATCCGGCACCACGTAGTCGAGCAGGCGCTGGTAGTGGGTGACGAGGATCATCGCGCGCTCCGGGCTGCGCAGGGCGTTGATCCCCTTGGCCACCAGCTGCAGCGCATCGATGTCGAGACCGGAGTCGGTTTCGTCGAGAATCGCCAGCTTGGGCTCCAGCAGCGCCATCTGCAGCACTTCGTTGCGCTTCTTCTCGCCGCCGGAGAAGCCTTCGTTGACCGCGCGGTACAGGAGCTCCTCGCGCATCTCCATCTGCTTCATCTTGTCCTTGATGAGCTTGAGGAAGTCCATCGCGTCGAGTTCGGGCAGGCCACGGTGCCTGCGCACGTTGTTGACGGCGGTCTTGAGCAGATGGACGTTGCTCACGCCCGGAATCTCCACCGGATACTGGAAGCCGAGGAAGATGCCGGCGCGCGCCCGTTCCTCCGGCGCCAGAGGCAGCAGATCGCGGCCCTCGAACAGCACTTCGCCGCCGGTCACCTCATAGCTGTCGCGCCCGGCCAGCACTTGCGCCAGCGTGCTCTTGCCGGAGCCGTTCGGTCCCATGATCGCGTGCACCTCGCCGGGATGCACGATCAGGTCGAGGCCGCGCAGAATCGGCTTGCGATCCACGGTGGCTTGCAGGTTCGTGATCTTCAACATGTCTGGTCTCCTTTGCTTAACCCACGCTGCCTTCCAGATTCACGCTCAGCAGCTTTTGCGCCTCCACGGCGAACTCCATCGGCAGCTCCTTGAACACTTCCTTGCAGAAGCCGTTGACGATGATCGACACGGCGTCTTCCGCCGACAGGCCGCGCTGGCGGCAGTAGAACAGCTGGTCCTCGCCGATGCGCGAGGTGGTGGCTTCATGCTCGACGCGCGCGGTCGGATTGCGCACTTCGATATACGGGAAGGTGTGCGCACCGCACGACTCGCCCAGCAGCAGCGAGTCGCACTGGGTATGGTTGCGCGCGTTCTCGGCGTTCTTCATGACCTTCACCAGGCCGCGATACGTGTTCTGCCCGTGGCCGGCGGAGATGCCCTTGGAGACGATGGTGCTGCGCGTATTGCGCCCGAGGTGGATCATCTTGGTGCCGGTATCGGCCTGCTGGTGGTTGTTGGTCAGCGCCACCGAATAGAACTCGCCGGTGGAGTTGTCGCCGCGCAGGAGCACGCTGGGATACTTCCAGGTGATGGCCGAACCCGTTTCCACCTGCGTCCAGGAGATGCGCGAATTGGCGCCGCGGCAGTCGCCGCGCTTGGTGACGAAGTTGTAGATGCCGCCCAGCCCGTTCTTGTCGCCCGGATACCAGTTCTGGACCGTCGAATACTTGATCGTGGCATGGTCCAGCGCCACCAGTTCCACCACGGCGGCGTGCAGCTGATTTTCGTCGCGCATCGGCGCGGTGCAGCCTTCCAGGTAGCTGAC
>DASRUW010000217.1:0-2362 GCA_035655255.1 Telluria sp.
CGGCCGACAGGCCGGCGATGCCGCCGCCGATCACGCACACGTCCGCGCGCGCGTGCCCGGCCAGGACGGGATAGTCGGGCAGCGCGGCGCTTGCCTTCCAGATCGGTCCGGTGCTCTGCATGGCTCGCCTCCTCGAAAACCCCAGTGTCCCGAGGGGCGAGCGCCGCCTCCGTTCGGTGCCGCACACTGTGCGCTAGCGAAGCTCCGCCAGCTCGGCCAGGCGCGGCGCCAGCCAGGCCAGCAAGGCGCGCGCGGCGGGCGGCAGGCTGGCGCGGTGGGGATAGATGGCGTGCAGGGGCCAGTCTTCGCCCGTCAGTTCGGGCAGCAGGTGCACCAGGCGGCCGGCGGCCAGGTCGGCGTGCACGTCCAGGCGCGACTTGTAGGCGATGCCGTAGCCGGCCAGCGCCCATTCGCGCACCATGCCGCCGTCGTCGGACACACGCTGGCCGTGGACCTTCAGCTCGACCGTGCGGCGGCCGTGCTGGAAGCGCCAGGTGTTCGCCATGCCCTGGCTGAGCGAATGGATCAGGCATTGGTGGCGCGCCAGCTCCTCCGGCGTGCGCGGGGCGGGATGGTGCTTGAGATAGGCGGGCGCCGCGACCAGCAGGCGGCGGTTGTCGGCCAGGCGCTGGGACACGAAGGAGGAATCGTCCAGCTGGCCGTAGCGGAAGGCCAGGTCGACCGGATCGCGGAACAGGTCGGCCGAGCGGTCCGAACACTGCAGCACCAGCGTGACGCCGGGGTGGCGCGCGAGGAACGGCGCGCTGAGCGGCGACAGGACGTTGCGGCCCAGGTCCGCCGGCGCGGACACGCGCAGCTTGCCGCGCACCTTGCCCTTCTCGTTGCCGAGCGAGGCGGCGCCCTGCTCCAGCAGGATCAGCGCGTCGCGGCAGTAGTCGAGGAAGATCTCGCCCTGCGGCGTGAGGCGCATGTGGCGGGTGGAGCGGTCGAACAGGCGCGCGTCCAGGCGCTGCTCCAGGCGCTTGAGGGCGGCGCTGGCGGCGGCCGGCTGCATGTCGAGCTCGCGCGCGGCCTGGGACAGGTTGCCGGTCTCGGCGGCGAGCACGAACAGGCTGAGGTCGGAGGTGGAATACATTATCAAAAAATTTTTGAAAGTCCATGCATTCTGCGCCTGTTTCCCAAACTGCTCAAGGGCCCGACAATGCGGCCATTCCTCATCCACCGGAGCCGCCATGCGAGCCGTTGCCCTCACCCGCTACACCGCCGACATCGACCATCCCGACGCCGTGTTCGACACGGAACTGCCGCTGCCCGCCCGTCCGCTCGGCCACGATGTGCTGGTCAACGTGCGGGCCGTGTCCGTCAACCAGCTGGACAACCGGGTGCGGCGCCCCAAGGAAAAGGTGGAAAGCGCGCCGCGCGTCATCGGCTTCGACGCGGCCGGCGTGGTCACCGCGGTCGGCCCCGAGGTGACGGCATTCCGGCCGGGGGACCGCATCTACTACTCCGGCGACCCGGCCCGCCCCGGCTCGCACGCCGAATACCAGCTGGTGGACGAACGCATCGCCGGCCGCATGCCGGACAGCTTGAGCTTCGCGCAGGCCGCGGCGCTGCCGATGGCCGCGCTGACGGCATGGGAGCTGCTGTTCGACCGCCTGCGCGTGCCGCGCAGCGGCGCCGCGGCCGTGGACGTGTATCGGCAGCACGCGTTTGGCGCCGCGCAGTGGACGCCGCCGGCGCCCGGCAGGGTGCGCACCGCCTTGATCATCGGGGCGGCGGGCGGGGTCGGTTCGATGGCGGTGCAGCTGGCGGCGCGCGTGGCGGGACTGCGCGTGGTGGCGACGGCCTCGCGGCCGGCGTCGCGCGCCTGGGCCGAGCAGATGGGCGCGCACCACGTGATCGATCACTTCGGCGACATGGGCGCGCAGATGGAAGCGCTCGGCCTGCCGGCGCCCGACTACGTGCTGGTCCTGGCCGACACCGACCGCTATTATCCGCTCGCGGCCAGGCTGGTGGCGCCGCAAGGGGCCATCGGCCTCGCGGTGGCAGCGACGCTGCCGGTGGATCTGGGACTACTGTGGGATAAGAGCGTGACGCTGGCGTGGGAGATGATCTACACCCGCGTGGACTACGGCACGCCGGACCTGGCGGCCCAGCGGGCTATTCTGAACGAGGTGGCGGCGCTGGCCGACCGCGGCGTCCTGCGGCCGATCGACACCGAGCACCTCGGCCGCATCACGGCCGCCAACCTGCGCGCGGCGCACCGCCGCATGGCCGGCGGCCGGATGACCGGCAAACTTGTCTTGGAAGGATTCAACGACGTCTGAGCGATGCAGACGGCCAGAGGTCCCCGCTTGCGCGGGGATGACTTGACACGCTGTCACTCCCGCGGATGCGGGAG
>DASRUW010000218.1:0-4037 GCA_035655255.1 Telluria sp.
GTCAACCAGGATGCCTACACGAGCGCGGGACTGCATGTCTTCATCCAGCTGCTGGAACAGGTCTTCGGCTTGAGCGTCCACGTCAACAACTTTGTCCGCCTGGTCGTGCGCTCGGCGCAGACGGGCCAGGAGATCCACCGATGCACGCCACGCAGCGGATACCATCCGGTTCTGTGATCGACCGGCTGTTGCGCGAACCGCGGCGGTTCGAGCTCGTGCAGGCTGTGCGCTTGCTGCACGCGTGGCTGGGCGAGGGCAATGAGGACGGCTGCACCGCGCGCATCCGGTTCCGCAACCGCGTCGATCTCAGCTTCAGCGCGAGCGAAATCGACGCCATCGATGTGGAATGGGAGAGCGATGGCGAGCGCTGCGCGGCGAACGTGAAAGTCGTCACCATCACGCCCGGTCAAATCAGCCTGTTCGGGTCGACCGGAGACCTGCCGTATGCGCTGACCGAAAGGGTGCTGCAAACGGACGCCGACGGCAGAATGGAAGCGGTGCGTTCCTTCTTCGACCTCCTGTCCGGCCGCACGGTAGCCACCCACATGATGGCGCGATCACACGGCCGGGGCGCCGACGCCGGCCTGCTCGACGCGCAGGCCGCGCTCGGCGGCATGCACGCGCGGCCCCCCATAACGCCTGCGGCCGCCGGGTTTCATGCCGCCACGATGGGGAGGCCAAGCGTCTCGGCAGTCAACCTGCAGATTGCGCTGCAGGACCACTTCGATGTGCCGGTCCAGGTGTGCCAGTTCGAGCCCGAGCACCATGCGCTCAAGCCAGCGGAGCGCAGCCTGCTCGGGACGCGCAACTGCATGCTGGGCTCATCGTGGCTTGGCCGGCGGGTACCGCTGTTCCAGCACCGACTGCGGCTGAGACTCGGTCCGCTGGGCCGGGAGTGCTACACGGACTTCATGCCTGGCATGCCCGGGCAAGCCGCGCTGGCGGCCTTCATCGCCCTCTTCAAGCTGGCCCCCACGGCCATCGATGTCGAACTGTTGATGCGCACCGAGGAGCGGCGCCCGCTCGCCTTCCCTTTCCGCCTGGGCTATAGCGATTACCTCGGCCGTCAGCCTGCCGATGCGGGCGGGTATGTCTACACGCTTTCCCCATCTTGACCACTGGGAGCCGCAATGGATCTCGATTTCAATCTGGTTGACCTGCTCGACGTCTTCAAACGCCTGGGCTCGGATAATCGCCCGCTGCGCCTTCGCCTCGCGCTGGCCGACGGCACGCGCGACGATCTATTGCTGCCTCAGCGCGTCATGGGAAACGAGGCGATCTGCGGCGGCTTCAGCTTCCATATCCTGTGCGTGGCCGATGACGCAATGCTGCCGCTGAAGGATTTCATCGGCGCCCCCGCCGAGCTCCAGATCGTCACCGACGCCGGCCACCTGCGCAGCATCTGCGGCCTGGTCGCCGGCGCGTCGAGCGGCGAGAGCGACGGTTCATTGGCCACATACGAACTGTTGCTCACCGACGCGCTGAGCGTGATGGAACACCGCATCAATACCCGGGTATTTCGCGAGATGAACGAGCTCGATGTCATTTCCACGCTCGTCCAGGAATGGCAGGAACGAATCGTCAATCTGCGCGGCGTCTTCGAACTGGACATCGACACTGCCCTGGCCGGCCAAGCGCTGCCCACGCGCGAGTTCATCTTCCAGCATAACGAGTCGGACGCGGGGTTCATCCGCCGCCTCTTGAAGCGCCGCGGCATCGCCTGGCGCTTTCAGGCCGGGGCGCCCGGGCCAGACCTACCGGGCGGCTTGAAGCGTCCCGACAAGCCACTGCATACGCTTTGTCTGTTCGATGATCCTTTGCGCCTGCCGCGAAGCGCCGCCGGCACGGTCTACTACCAGCGCGACCATGCGAGTCTGGAGCACGATGCCATCACGGGCTGGTGTGCACAACGCCGCCTGCAACCCGCGCGGGTCACGCGGCACAGCTGGGATCACGAGGACGTGGATGGCCGTGATTTCATGCTGTCCGAAGCCAGCAGTTCCATGGACCAGGGCATGCTCGGTTCCAGTCTGTCCGCACAGCTGGACGCCTATCTCGTCGAGCCGCCGCATAGCGCCGATGACCCCGACGATCAGGCGCGCCAGACGGCGTCACGGCTGGCGCGTCACGAACTCGAAAGCAAACACTTCAAGGCAGAAGGGACGGTACGCAGCCTTGCCGTTGGCGAGTGGGTGGTCATCGATGGGCATCCTGAACTCGACCGGCATCCTCCCGACCAACGCGAATTCGTCATCACGTCGCAAGAGATCGTCGCGTCGAACAATCTGCCGAAGGAACTGGGAGAGCGCATCGAGCGCCTGTTTGCCGACAGCGGCTGGAACAGCGGCGGTTACGCCGTGTTTCGCCAACAGGAGCCGCTGCGCTATCTCACCCGCTTCACCTGCGTGCGCCGCGGCGTGCGTCTGGTCGCCGACTACGATGCGCGCCGCGACCTGCCGCGGCCTGCGCTGCAAAGCGCCGTGGTCGTCGGCCCCGCGCCCGGACAGGTGTGGTGCGATGACCTCGGACGGGTCAAGATCCGCTTTCCCGCCACGCGCATGACCGATCATCGTCACGCCGGCGGCACGGGCGCGCTCGATGCGGACGCCGACTCCGCCTGGGTGCGCGTGGCCTCGCATTGGAGCGGTGGCGGTCCTGGCAACCTGAGCCAGAATGGCGCCCTCTCGCTGCCGCGGGTCGGCACGGAAGTGCTGGTCGATTTTCTCGGCGGTGATCCGGACAAGCCGATCATCATCGGCCAGCTCTATAACAACGCCGCACCACCGCCTGCCTTCAGCCGGAGCGGCGAGCTGCCTGGGAACTCCGCTCTCTCCGGGCTGCGCAGCTGCGAGATCGGCGGCGCCCGCGGCAACCAGCTGCGCCTGGACGACACGCCATCCCAGATCAGCGCGCAACTGGCAAGCGACCATGCCGCGAGCGAACTGAATCTCGGCTACCTCACCGAGCCGCGTTTCGACGGCAGCGCGGCGCCTCGCGGGGAAGGCGCCGAGCTGCGCTCCGCAGGCGCGGTGGCATTGCGCGGCGCCAAAGGCGTCTTGATCAGCGCCGGAAACGACAATGCGCGGCAGCTAGCGCGCGCCAACCTAGTGGGGACCGCGACCGATCTGCACGGCGCGACGACCGAGTTGTCCAATATCGGCGCACAACACGATATCGAGTGTGCCAGCGGCGAGGCACTCGACGAACTGCTCGACAAGGCGCGGGATTGGGATGCCGGCTCGAACGTCGACCCGGCGGGCGAACATGGCGGCGCGCCTATCGTCGCGGCCAGTGGCGACGCCGGCGTAATCGTCACGAGTTCGCAGAGCGTCCTGCTCGGTGCGCGCACGTCGGTGGATGTGGCCAGTGTCGGTGATGTCCAGGCTACCGCGGGCAGGGGACTGTTCCTGCGCGCGGCCCGCTCGCTGCAGATGTTCGCCGCGAAGCTGGGCATTCGGCTCATCGCCGGAGCCGGCGACGTGCGCATCGAATCGCATAGCGGCGAAGTGGTCATTACGTCCTCCAGGAAGATCAGGCTGATCGCGGCCAACGGGATAAGCCTGGAGGCACCAACCCTGCAATTCATCGCTCAGGATGCCCGCACGGACTACGAGGACGGGAAGATTCTCACGCAGAGCACCGGACAACAGACGTTCAAGTGCTCTGAGTTCGTGTGCATGGGACCGGGAAGCAGCCAGCTTAGCCAACCCACATCAGCGTCACCGGAAGTTGAGCACGACCAGCAGATCCGCATGGTCGATGCCGTTTCAGGCCAGCCGTTGGCAAACCGGCGTTACCGGATCAAGGTCGAAGACGGCCAGCAATTCGAGGGAACGACCGATGCGCGCGGGATGACCGAACGCATGACATCACAGCTGGCCTTTGCGCGCTACGAGATCGAAGTGCTGGACGAGGAGGCTTGACATGGAAGACCTCAGATATTCGCTGCCGGTCCGCCCTGAGACAGGCGGGAAGAAGACGAACGGCTATTTCACGCCCAAAGCCGATAAGCAGCCGCAGGTGATGGCCGTACCGCC
>DASRUW010000219.1:0-3210 GCA_035655255.1 Telluria sp.
TCGCCCAACGCCATCGACGCCGCCTTCGCCCACGTCAAGTCGTGGCCGGCGCGGCTGCCGATCGCGGTGCTGGGGGAGGGCAGCCGCGCGGCGCTGGCGCGCCACGGCGTGGCCTGCACCGTCCATAGCCCGCCCGACCCGGAGCACAGCGACTCGGAGGGCCTGCTCTCCGTGCTCGACCTGGCCTCCCTGCGCGGCAAGCGCGTGCTGCTGGTGCGCGGCGAATCCGGGCGCGAGCTGCTGGCCGACGCCTTGCGCGCGGCCGGGGCCGAGGTGGTCGCCGTGCCGGCTTACCGGCGCAGCGTGCCCACCTTGACGCCGGCGCTGGCGCGCGAACTCGAACCGCTGCTGGCCACGCCGCACCTGTGGGTCGTCACCAGTTCCGAGGCGATGCGCGGGCTGGCGGCACTGGCCGCGGCGCTCGATCCGCAGGGCTATGTCGTGAAAATGCAACAACAACAATTTATCGTACCCCATGCCCGCATTGCCCAAACCGCGCGCGCGCTCGGTTTGAACCAGGTGACACTCTCCGCGTCAGGCGACGAAGGGGTGTTTGCCGCGATACAATCACGCGTATGAACGATTTGCCTACCTTGCCAGACCAGAATCCGACCGCGGCACCCGTGTCCGCGCCCACCGAAACGCGACTTCCCGAGCCAGCGCAGCCTGTCGTCAATACGCCCGAGTCCGTGCGTGTGCTGACCGTGGCGGTGGTGGTGCTCGGCTTGCTGCTGGCCGCGCTCGCGTGGTCCTCGCACAACCGCATCCAGTCGCTCAGGGAGGATATGGCGCGCAGCCTGCAGAAGGACGAGCAGCTCAACAAGGACACCTCCGCCACCGCCAAGCAGGTGATGGAGCAGAATCGCGAGCTGGCGGTCAAGGTGGGCGTGCTGGAAAGCCGCCAGGCCGAAGCCCAGAGCCAGCAGCTGGCGCTGGAACAGCTGTACCAGGACTTGTCCAAGAACCGCGACGAGTGGGCGCTGTCGGAGATCGAGCAGGTGCTGGACACGGCCAGCCAGCAGCTCCAGCTGTCCGGCAACGTGCAGGGCGCCCTGATCGCGCTGCAGAACGCCGACCGTTCGCTCTCGCGCAGCGACAAGCCGCAGTTCATCAGCATCCGCCGCGCCATCGCCAAGGACATGGACCGCCTGAAGGCGCTGCCGCAGCTGGACATGGCCGGCGTCGCGGTCCGCATCGACAACGTGATCTCGCAGCTCGACAACCTGCCGATGCTGGCGGCCGAGAAGCCCGCCGCGCCGGCCGTGCCGGAAAAACCGGCCAGGCCGCAGCGCAAGGGCGCCAAGCCCGCTCCGGCGACCCTGCCCGACACCTCGCTCGCGGCCAAGCTGCAGGACACCTGGAACGCCTGGAGCACCGAGATGTGGGCCGATGTGCGTGACCTGATCCGCGTGCGCAAGGTCGACACGCCCGAAGCCCTGATGCTCTCGCCCAGCGAGCAGTACTTCGTGCGCGAGAACCTGAAACTGCGCCTGCTGAACGCGCGCGTGGCCCTCCTGTCGCGCAACGAGTCGGCCTTCCGCGGCGACCTGGCGGCGGCCCAGGAGTCGCTGGCCAAGTACTTCGACACCCGCGCCAAGCCGACCCAGACCGCCCAGGCGCTGCTGCGCCAGGTGGCGGCCAACAATCTCGCGATCGAGATGCCCTCGCTGTCCGAGAGCCTGAACGCGGTGCGCAACTACAAGGCCAAGTAAGAAGATGCGTCTCCTCCTCTGGCTTGTCGCCCTGATGATGGCCGCCATCGGCATCGCCGTGACGGCCCGCTTCAATCCCGGCAACGTGGTGCTGTTCTATCCGCCGTACCGCATCGACCTGTCGCTCAACTTCTTCATGGTGCTGGAGCTGGCCGGCTTCGTACTGCTGTACGTGCTGGTGCGCGCCGTCCGTTCGACCATGAAGATGCCCGGCCGCGTGGCCGCCTACCGCCAGCGCAAGCGCGAGCGGGAAGGGAACAAGGGTCTGCGCGACGCGCTCAAGGCCTTGTTCGAAGGCCGCTTCGGCCATGCCGAAAAGGCCGCCGCCCGTGCCGCCGAACTGCCCGAGAACGCCGGCCTGGCCGCCCTGATCGGCGCGCGCGCCGCGCACCGCCTGCGCCAGTTCTCGCGCCGCGACGCCTGGCTCGCCAGCGTGGTTCACGACCAGGGCATGAAGACGGCGCGCCTGATGACGACCACCGAACTGCTGGTGGACGACCACCAGCCGGAGCAGGCCCTCGACGCCGTGGCCGAACTGAACGCCAGCGGCACGCGCCACATCCACGCCCTGCAATGGTCGCTCAAGGCCCAGCAGCAGGCCAAGAACTGGCCCGAGGTGCTGCGCCTGGTGCGTTCGCTGGACAAGCACAAGGCCCTGCATCCGGCCCTGTCCGCGCGCCTGCGCGAGCTGGCCTACGAATCCATGCTGACCGACCGCACCCACGACGCCGAGTCGCTCCTGCGCGTATGGGGCACGGTGCCGGCAGAGGACCGTGTCAAGCCTTTCGTCGCCGCCTGCGCCGCCAACGCGCTCAACGCGCGCGGCCTGCACGACGAGGCGCGCCTGTGCGCCGAGGAGTCGCTGCGCCACGAGTGGGACGACCGGGTGGTGCGCGCCTACCGCGAATCGGCCGCGCAGGCCGGGTCGCCGTCGCTGCTGGCGCAGATCGAAAGCTGCGAAGCCTGGGTGGCCGAACGCCCGACCGACGCCGAGCTGGCGCTGACCCTCGGCTCGCTGTGCCTGAAGCAGAAATTGTGGGGCAAGGCCCAGCTGCACCTGGAGCAGGCCCTGTCCGACGCCACCGACCCGCGCATGGTGCGCGAGGCCCATCTGAAACTGGCGCAGCTGCACGAAGCGCTGCACCAGCCCGAGGAAGCGGCCAACCACTACCGCCAGTGCGCACTGGCGACCATCCTGTAAGCCTGGCCTGAAGCGGGGCGCGCGCGGGTTGTGCAACGCACAATCCGGGCGCGATGTCCGCTATAATGGCGCGAATTGTCACATCATCTGAAACCCAAGGAACAGCAATGAGTCTCAACAAAGTCCCGGCCGGCCGCGACGTGCCGAACGATTTCAACGTCATCATTGAAATCCCGATGAACGCCGATCCGATCAAGTACGAAGTGGACAAGGAATCGGGCGCGATCTTCGTGGACCGCTTCATGGGCACGGCGATGCACTATCCGTGCAACTACGGCTACATTCCGGACACGATTT
>DASRUW010000220.1:0-3300 GCA_035655255.1 Telluria sp.
CAGGCTCCCGTGATCGAACGCGCCGTGCCGCCGGCCGCCACCCGCGCCCCGGCCCCCGTGCATGAGCAAAAGCCCGACGCCCCCGGCACCTACACCGTCCACAAGGGCGACACCCTGATCCGCATCGCCCTCGACCACGGTCTCAATTACCGTGACCTGGCGGCCTGGAACAACCTGGCCGATCCGGACGACATCAAGGTCGACCAGGTGCTGCGCCTGGAAGCCCCGGCCCACGTGGCCACGGCCCCGGTGGCCCAGCCGAAGACCGAGGTGGTCAAGCCGGCCGTGCCGCGCAAGACCGAGCCGAAGGCCGACAAGAAGCCGTATTCCGAGTCCGCCATGGCCGAGATGCAGAAGGAGGGCGCCAAGCCCGAAGCCGCGCCCGCCCCGGCGGCCGGCGGCATCGCGCCGGGCGCCACCGTGACGGCCACCGACGACGAAAAGCTGTCCTGGATGTGGCCGACCGACGGCAAGGTGGTCGCCACCTTCGACGAAGGCAAGAACAAGGGCATCGACATCGCCGGCAAGGCCGGACAGCAGGTGCTTGCGGCCGGTGCAGGAAAGGTCATGTATGCCGGTTCCGGCGTGCGCGGTTATGGTAATCTGGTTGTCGTGAAGCACAGCAACAGCCTGCTGTCCGCCTACGCCCACAACCGCGCCATCGTGGTCAAGGAAGGACAAACGGTGAACAAGGGACAGATCATCGCGGAGATGGGCGACACCGACGCCGATGCCGTGAAGCTGCACTTTGAGATCCGCCAGCAGGGCAAACCCGTCGATCCGACAAAATTCCTGCCCAGCCGCTAGGACAACGATGAGCCAGCCGCCCCGCACACTAGATGAAGACGCCGTCTCGGACGATCTAGGGGACGAGGCGGCGGACGAGCTGGTCCTCGAGGACGGGGCCGAGGGCGAAGCCGAGGCCGTGGTCGAGCCCGGCATCGTCATCGAGAGCGTCGACGAGCTCAAGAAGGTCCTGCAGGCCGAGCTGTCCACCGACGCCACCCAGCACTACCTCAACCAGATCGGGCTGCGCGCCCTGCTGACCCCGCCCCAGGAAGTCCATTACGCCACCCTGGCCAAGGCCGGCGACTTCGCCGCGCGCCAGACCATGATCGAGCACAACCTGCGGCTGGTGGTGTCGATCGCCAAGCACTACATCAACCGCGGCGTGGCCCTGCTCGACATGATCGAGGAAGGCAACATCGGCCTGATGCGGGCGATCGACAAGTTCGAGCCGGAGCGCGGCTTCCGCTTTTCCACCTACGCCACCTGGTGGATCCGCCAGAGCATCGAGCGCGCCATCATGAACCAGGCGCGCACGGTGCGCCTGCCGGTGCACATGGTGCGCGAGCTGAACCAGATCCTGCGCGCCAAGTACCACCTCGAGGCCCAGCGCCGCGACGGCAAGGATGCCGGCGCCGACGACATCGCCAGCCTGGTCGGGCGGCCGGTGGAGGAAGTGCAGGACATCCTGGCCCTGTCCGAACACGCCACCTCGCTCGACGCCCCGCTGGACAACGATCCCCAATCGAGCCTGATGGACATGCTGCCGGGCGACGCCGACGACAGCCCGGACGCGCGCGCCGAGCAGCACGAGATGACGCTGCTGGTGCGCGACTGGCTGAGCAAGCTGCCGGACAAGCAGCGGGTGGTGGTGATGCGCCGTTTCGGCCTGGACAACGACGATCCGGCCACGCTGGAGACGCTGGCCGAGGAGATGGGCGTGACGCGCGAGCGGGTGCGCCAGATCCAGCAGGAAGCCCTGATGAAGCTGAAGCGGGCCATGGCCGCCCGTGGCGTCGTGCGCGATTCCTTGCTATGATCGTCGGTTTTGGTTCCGGGGTCTGACCCCGCCTGGGGGGGGCGCCCCCGGTTTTGACGTTCACAATCCCATGCACGACGACATCCTGATCGATATCCAATCCCTGGACATGGACGCCCGCGGCGTCGGCCATCTTCCCCCCAACGAGGACGGCACGCCCGGCAAGGTGATCTTCGTCGAAGGCGCGCTCCCGGGCGAACGCGTGGGTTTCTCGACCTTCCGCAAGAAGAAGAACTGGGAGGCGGCCACCATGACGCGCCTGGCGAAGGCCTCGTCCCAGCGCGTGACCCCGCGCTGCGAGTTCTTCGACATCTGCGGCGGCTGCTCCATGCAGCACCTGGACCCGGCGGCCCAGGTCGCGATCAAGCAGCGGGTCCTGGAAGACAACCTGTGGCACCTGTCCAAGGTCAAGCCCGAGATGGTGATGCGCCCGATGTACGGCCCCACCTGGGGCTACCGCTACCGCGCGCGCCTGTCGGTGCGCTACGTCGAGAAGAAGGGCGGCATGCTGGTCGGCTTCCACGAGAAGAAGTCGTCCTTCATCGCGGACATGACCAACTGCCATATCCTGCCGCGCCACGTGGCGGACCTGCTGGTGCCGCTGCGCCAGCTGATCCGCGCGCTGTCGATCTACAACCAGATGCCGCAGATCGAGGTGGCGGTGGGCGAAGCGACGACGGCGCTGGTGCTGCGCATCATGGCCCCGCTGACGCCGGCCGACGAAGACCTGCTCAAGGCCTTCGCCGACAAGTGGAAGATCCAGTGGTGGCTGCAGCCGAAGGGCCCGGACACGGTGCACCCGTTCTACCCGCTGGACCAGGAGCTGTACTATACCCTGCCGGAATTCGGCGTGCGCATGCCGTTCAAGCCGACCGACTTCACCCAGGTGAACCACCAGATCAACCGCCAGCTGGTGGCCAAGGCCCTGCGCCTGCTGGACGTGCGGCAGGACGAGCGCGTGGCCGACCTGTTCTGCGGCCTGGGCAACTTCACGCTGCCGCTGGCGACGCAGGCGCGCGAAGTGGTGGGTATCGAAGGCAGCGCCGTGCTGTCCGAGCGCGCGCTGGAAAACGCCCGCCACAACGGGCTGGCCGCGAAGACGACGTTCTACACGCGCAACCTGTTCGAAGCGACGACGGAAGACCTGATCGCCCTCGGCAAGTTCGACCGTATGCTGATCGACCCGCCGCGCGACGGCGCCGTGGCGATCGCCAACGCCATCGTCGGCCTCAAGGAGCAACGGCCGGACCTGCTACCCAAGCGCATCGTCTACGTCTCGTGCAGCCCGTCGACGCTCGCGCGCGACGCCGGCATCCTGGTCCACGTGGCCGGCTACCGCCTGTCGAAGACCGGCGTGGTCAACATGTTCCCGCACACCTCCCACGTCGAATCGATCGGCGTCTTCGACCTCTAACCCCACCCATCCAGGGTCAGGTCGCCCATTGCACCATGAGTTCGCTTCGAAGCGAACTCAT
>DASRUW010000221.1:0-5028 GCA_035655255.1 Telluria sp.
ACAGTTCCGGATCGTCGGCCTGGTAGCCGGCGGCGCGGCAGGTGCGCGTGTTGTCGCACACGAGCTCCCAGTCGCGGTGGACGAAGCTCAGGCCCGGCGCCGGGGCGGCGCCGAACAGGCCGGCAAGAAGAAGCGGAAACGGTATCACGGAAGGCGCGGGTCGGATGCGGTAACCCGCCATGCTAGCATGCCGGCCATGCAAGATGACTTCGACCTGATTGTGGTGGGCAGCGGCCCGGGCGGCGCGGCCACGGCGCGCGCCGCGGCGCGGGCGGGCGCGCGCGTGCTGATCGTGGAACAGGGCAGCGCGGCGCCCCTGCGCGGCACCCTGGGCCAGATGGCGGCGCTGGCGGCCGTGCCGGGCAAGGGCGCCTTCTTCCATGCCGACGCCTCGCTGCTGGTGCGCGCCTTTGCCGTCGGCGGCACCAGCACGATCAATTTCGCCACCGCGGCCCCGCCGCCGCTGGACCTGTTCGCCGCCCACGGCGTGGACCTGGCGCCGGCGCTCGCGTCCCTGCGCGCCGCGCTGCCGATGGGTCCCCTGCCCGACGCGGCCATCGGTCCCATGGCGCAGCGCATCGCCGCCGGTGCGCGCGCGGCCGGCCTGGCCTGGACCAAGCTGGACAAGCTGATCCGCCCCGCGGCCTGCCGCACCGGCTGCTGGCGCTGCGTCTACGGCTGCCCGTACGGCGCCAAGTGGAGCGCGCGCGATTTCGTCGACGAGGCGTGCGCGCACGGCGCGCAGCTGCTGGCCGGCGCGCGGGTGGAACGGGTGCTGGTGGAACAGGGCCGCGCCGCCGGCGTGGAAGTGCGCACGGCGGCCGGCCCGCGCACGGTGCGCGCCGCGCGCGTGGTGCTGGCCGCGGGCGGGATCGGTTCGCCGCGCCTGCTGCACCGCTCCGGCCTCGGCCCGGCGCGCGCGCCCTTCTTCAGCGATCCGGTGGTCGCCGTGTTCGGCACTGTGGACGACATCGCCGGCGGCGCGGAGGTGCCGATGGCGGCCGGAATCAGCCTGCCGGAGGAAGGCATCGTCCTGTCCGACCTGACCTTGCCGCGTCCGATGTACCAGGCCTTTGCCCTGCAGGTCGGCCGCGCCGACCGCCTGTTCGCGCACCGGCGCACGCTGACGGTGATGGTCAAGATCCGCGACGAGATCGGCGGCGCGGTCGGTCCGCGCTGGGTCGACAAGCGCCTGACGGCGGCCGACCGCCAGCGCTTCGCGCACGGCGCCGCGCTGGCGCGCAGCGTGCTGCGCCATGCCGGCGCGCGCAAGGTGTTCCAGAGCTGGCATTTCGCCGCCCACCCCGGCGGCACCGTGCCGCTCGGCGCCATGGTCGACCGCAGCCTGCAGACGGCCACGCCCGGCCTGCACGTGTGCGACGCCTCCGTGATCCCGCAGGCCTGGGGCCTGCCGCCCACGCTCACCCTCCTGTGCCTCGGCGAGCGCCTCGGCACGCAACTAAGAATCGGGGACAGACCCGCTTTTCAAAAAACGGGTCTGTCCCCGATCTTCTAGTAGTGCGGGGGTTTTTCGTTGGCGGCGGCGGGGAGCCGGTCGCGCACGTGCTCGGCCAGCTGGCGCAGCATGGCTTCGAGCTGGTCGATGCGGCGCGCCTGTTCGTACACGGTCCGGTTGAGGGTGTCAGCCAGGTGTTCCTGGTGCGCGAGCTTGATTTCGAGGTCGACGAGACGGTCTTCGGTATTCATGCGAACGGAGTGTACAGGAAGCCGTTCTGGATGCTGCCGATGACGGCGGCCTGGTTCTCCGGGCTCTCGCTGATCGCGGCCAGCACCTCGGCCCGCGCCACCCCGCTGTCCAGGGCATTGGTCCAGAACGTGACGCCGCCGGCGTCGCCGGCCCGGTGCAGCACGTGCTGGTACAGGGCGTCGACGAACTTCGCATTCGTGTTCACGTCGGCGTACACCTGCATCCCTTCGGGGCTGGTGAGGAAGTCCTGGGCCACTGCGGCCAGCGGCGTGCCCGCGTCCAGGCTCTTGATCCAGAACCCGAGCCCGCCCGCGTCGGGCGTGCGGTCGAAGGCGGCGCGGTAGATGCGGTAGCCCTCGCCGCCGGTGCCGGCGATGTCCAGGCCGAGCGCCGTCTGGTCCGAGAAGATCAGGCGCTCGATGCCGAACAGGGCGTCCACGCCGCCGCTGCCGGCCGTGTCGGTGACGGTGAAGCCGCTGCCGCTGGCGGCCACCGTGAAGCCGGTGTGGGCGCCGGCGTAGACCACCTGGTCGATGCCGGCGCCGCCGTCGTAGGTATTGTCGCCGGCGGCGGCGGTGAACACGTCCGCCATCGGCGAGCCGAGCTTGCCGGCCGTGGTGTCGACCGTGAGCGCCAGGCGCGCCGGCGTCGAGACATTGCCGGCGGCGTCGGCGGCGGTGACGGACAGGGTATAGCTGCCGTTGGCCAGGGCCGCGGTGGTGAGGTGGTAGGCGCCGCTGCCGTCGGCGGTGGCGCTGCCGATCTGGGTGCTGCCGTTGACCACCTTGATGGTGGCGCCGGCCTCGGCGCTGCCGCTGATGGTGGCCTGGGCGCCGGCGATCAGGCCGGACGGACCTTGCTGCGTGCCGGCCGTCGGCGCGGCCGGCGGGGTCAGGTCGACCAGCTGGCTGAGGGCGATCACGCCGTCGCTGAACTGGAAGTTCTCGACGTTGGCGACCGTGTCCTTGCCTTCGGCGCCGCCGCTGACGGTGATGACGCCGCCGCTGCCGACGGCGATCGCGTAGCTGGCGCGCAGGCCGGCGTAGACCACGGTGTCGGTGCCGTTGCCGCCGTCGATGGTGTCGTTGCCGCCGCCGCCCGTGATGCGGTCGTTGCCGTCGCCGCCGGACAGCAGGTCGGCGCCGGCGCCGCCGGTGAGCGCGTCGGCGCCGGCCGTGCCGATCAGGTCCAGGCCGGGCGCGTTCACGCCGTAGCTGCCGCCCAGGCCGTCGCCGCCGTACAGCCAGGCCAGCGCGGCCAGGTCGTAGGAACGCAAGGTGGAATACGGGCCGCCCGCGGCGGTGTAGGACATGAGCGTGTAATACGTCGTGTCCTGGGACGCGGGCAGGGTGGTGCTGTTGCTGGTGTCGGTGTCGAACGGGTGCTTGAGGCCGAGCGCGTGGCCCAGCTCGTGCAGCAGCGTCTCGTAGCCGGCGCCGCCGGGGGCGAGGTTGGCGTTCTCCGCGGCCCACTCGCGGTTATCGAGGTAGACCCAGGCGTCGGCGTCGTAGCCGCTGCCGTCGTTGTTCCAGCTCGCGCCCCAGCTGCACAGGCCCACCGTGTTGGCGGACTCCGTGATGTCGATGTTACACAGGTGGATCTGGGCGGCGCTGCCGTCGCTGGTGGCGACGAACCGGATGCCGGTGACCTGCTGCAGATATTGCAAGGCCTGCACGGCGTACATCTGCTGCGACGCGGTGAAGGCGACCTGGCCCGCCTTGCCGTCCTCGTTGCCGCTGGCGACGGAGAAGGTGTAGGTCAGGGTGTTGGCAGCCGTGTTGAAGTAATTCCAGTCCGGCCCCTTGTCGAGCAGCGCGTCGATGTGGGTATAGCCGGACAACGGGGTGGATTCGTAATTGGAGAAGGAGGCCATGCCGCAGTATTTCGCGCTGCCGCAGCCATGTCAATCGCAAACGTGCAAGGCTTACGGACTGTTACGTCTTGGCCGTCGCCAGCAGGGCCTTGAGGTTGGCCAGGCGCTCCTTCGGGCTCAGGATCTCGCTCTCCTTGGGTGCGGCCTCGCCTTCGTCCAGGCGCATCTCCTGGATGAAGCGCGAAGGATCGCAGTGCACCTGCTCGCCGGCGCGCTTGCGCTTTTTGCACCAGGTGATGTGCAGGGTGCGCTGGGCGCGCGTGATCCCCACGTACATCAGGCGCCGCTCCTCCTCGACCCGCGCCGCGGCCTGCTCCACCGGCATGTCCGGGTCGCCCTTGTGCGGCAGGATGCCCTCCTCGCAGCCGACCAGGTAGACGTGGGGGTATTCCAGGCCCTTGGAGGCGTGCAGGGTCGACATGCGGATCGCGTCCGGCTCCTCGTCCTTCCCCTCCAGCATGGACATCAGGGCCACCATCTGGGTCAGCTCCAGCAGGTTCTTTTCCTCGCCGTCGCGCTCGCGCCCGCCGCAGCCGCGCTCCTTGAGCCAGTTCACGAAGTCGAGGACGTTCTGCCAGCGCGACTGCGCGGCGCGCTCCTCGTACATATCGTATAAATAATTTTCATAGTTGATCTCCTTCATCATGTCGTCCAGGACCGCGGCCGCGTTCTCGCCGCTGCCGGACGGGCCGGGCCGGGTGGCGCGCGCCTCCAGGCCGTTGATGAAGTGGCAGAACTCGCGCAGGGGGCGCAGCTGGCGCTCGCCGAGCAGGGCCTCGATCCCGCCCTTGAACACGGCCGCGAACAGCGAGCATTGCCACTGGCCGGAGAACGCGCCCAGCACCTCCAGCGTGGACTGGCCGACCCCGCGCCGCGGGGTGGTGACGGCGCGGATGAAGGCCGGGTCGTCGTCCTCGTTGGCGATCAGGCGCAGGTAGGCGATGATGTCCTTGATCTCGGCCTTGTCGAAGAAGCTCTGGCCGCCCGAGATGGTGTAGGGGATGCGCTCCTGGCGCAGGGCCTGCTCGATCACGCGCGCCTGGTGGTTGCCGCGGTAGAGGATGGCGTAGTCCGACCACTTGTTCTTGCGCTGGAAGCGCTCGGACGAGATCATGATGGCCACCTGCTGCGCCTCGGCCTCGTCGTTGGGCATGGCCAGCACCTTGATCGGCTCGCCCAGGCCGTGCTCGGACCAGAGCGATTTTTCGAACAGCTTGGGGTTGTTCGAGATGACCGCGTTGGCCGCCTGCAGGATGCGGGTGGTGGAGCGGTAGTTCTGTTCGAGCTTGATCACCTTCAGGTCCGGAAAATCGGTCTGCAGGGTGCGCAGGTTCTCGACCGAGGCCCCGCGCCAGGCGTAGATGGCCTGGTCGTCGTCGCCCACGGCGGTGAACATGGGCTTCTTGCCGATGCCCGTCACCAGCAGCTTGACCAGTTCGTACTGGCA
>DASRUW010000222.1:0-4492 GCA_035655255.1 Telluria sp.
GAACAGCGCATCAGCGTCGTGCTGCAGGGCGTGAGCGAGACCTGGTTCGAGCCTCCCAATCCGATCCATGCCAAGGTCACCCAGAACGTCAACAAGCTCGACCCAGGCTACTTCCTGTTCGTCGGCACCCTGCAGCCGCGCAAGAATATCGAACGCATCCTGGACGCCTACCTGATGCTGCCGCGCCGTATCCGCGACGTGCGCCAGCTCATCCTGGTCGGCGCGCCCGGGTGGCGCTCGGAGGAACTGATCGCGCGCATCGAGGCGGTGCGCCAGAAGAAAGAGCGTGTGCGCTGGCTGGACAAGGTCACTGGCGAGGAAGAGCTGCGCCACATCTACGCCGGTGCCGCTGCCTTCGTCTTCCCTTCGCTGTACGAGGGTTTCGGCATTCCGCTGATCGAGGCCTTTGCCATGGGCATTCCGGCCGTGACCTCCACCGTGAGCGCGCTGCCGGAGGTCTCGCAGGGCGCGGCGGTGGAGGTCGACCCGACCTCGGTGGCCGACATCGCCTCGGCGATGCAATCGCTGGTCGAGGATGAATTCCTGCGGCGCCGCTGTATCGACCTGGGCCTGGCCCGCGCCCGCCAGCTCACCTGGAGCATGACGGCGCAGCGCACCGCCGCCGTCTATCATGCCGTATTAAATCGCTAAGGGCGTTAATGCGAGTCCTTCATTTTTACAAGACCTACTACCCGGATTCAGTGGGCGGCGTCGAAGAGGTGATCCGCCAGCTGTGCAACGGGACCGGCAAGCTCGGCGTGCGCAACGAGGTGCTGTCGCTCACCCCGGAGCGCGACCCGCGGCCGTTCGAGATGGAAGGGCACACGGTGCACCGCGTGCCGCGCGACTTCGAGATCGCCTCCACCGGCTTTTCCCTGCGCGCGATCGGCGAGCTCGCGCGCCGCGCGGAGGACGCGGACGTGGTGCACTACCACTTCCCGTGGCCGTTCATGGACCTGGCCCACTTCCTCGCGCGCGTGAAGAAGCCGAGCGTGGTGACCTACCATTCCGACATCGTGCGCCAGAAGAACCTGCTTCGCCTGTATCAGCCGCTCAAGCACCGTTTCCTGCGCAGCGTGGACGCCATCGTCGCCACCTCGCCCAACTACCTCGCCTCGTCCGCCGTGCTGGAGCGCTACCGCGATCATGCGCGCGTGATCACGTACGGCCTCGACAAGTCGATCTACCCGGAGCCGGACGCGCAGCGCCTGGCCAAGTGGCGCCAGGTGGCGGGCCAACGCTTCTTCCTGTTCGTGGGCGTGCTGCGCTATTACAAGGGGCTGCACATCCTGCTCGACGCCGTGGCCAACACCGACTACCCGGTCGTGATCGTGGGCGCCGGCCCGATCGAACAGGAGCTCAAGGCCCATGCCGAGCGCCTGGGCCTGACCCACGTGCTGTTCGTGGGCGCGCTGCCGGACGAGGACAAGGTGGCCCTGCTCAAGCTGTGCTACGCGGTCGCCTTCCCCTCGCACCTGCGCTCCGAGGCCTTCGGCATCTCGCTGCTGGAAGGGGCGATGTACGGCAAGCCGATGATCTCCAGCGAGATCGGCACCGGCACCAGCTACATCAACGTGCACGAAGAGACCGGCCTGGTGGTGCCGCCTTCCGACCCGCAGGCCTTCGGCGCCGCCATGCGCACCCTGTGGGACAACCCGGACCTGGCCGCCGCCATGGGCCGCCGCGCCGAAGCCCGCTACTGGGACCTGTTTACCAGCGAGCAGATGGCGCGCAGTTACGTCGACCTGTACCGCGAACTGGTCGCGGGGCGGGCCGCCGTGCCGCTGGCCGAGGTCCAGGTCTAGCGTGCCGAACGGTTGCCCGGCCGCTCGGCTAGCTGGTATGCTTTCCAGCAGGCGCCGCGGCCGGCGCCATGTTGCAAGGTTTGTCATGCCGATTCGTCGCCTCTGGCTGGCGTTGGCTGGTGCCGGACTCTGTGCCGGCGCGGCCGCCGCACCCCAGCTGATCATCACCACCGAGCTGTCGCCCCCGACCAGCATGCTCGAGAACGGGCGCGTGATCGGCAGCGCCACCGAGCGGGTGCGCGGCATGCTCGAACGCAGCGACATCTCCTATACCATCACGATGTTCCCCTGGAAGCGGGCCTATTCGGCCGCGCTGTCCCATCCGTTCACCTGTGTCTATTCGACCACGCGGACGCCGGAACGCGAGTCCCTGTTCAAGTGGGCCGGACCGACGGCGGAAGGCGAGTGGGTGCTGATGGGCCGCGCCGACCGCGAGTATCACCTGCGCAGCGTGGAAGATGCGCGCGGCCTGCGGGTGGGCACTTACTTCGGCGATGCGCGCGACGATTACCTGCGCGAACGGGGCATCGAGACCGATCCGGCCCACAATGACCTCATCAATCCCCAGAAGCTGATGATGGGCCGCATCGACCTGTGGGCGGCCAGCATGCGCGGCAGCGTGGCCTGGCTCGAGCGCAATGGCCTGGCCGGCAAGATCGTGCCGGTGCTGGTGTTCAACCGCGTGAAGGTCTACCTCGCCTGCAACCGCTCGGTGCCGGACGCGGTCATCCACAAGATGAATGCCGCGCTCGAGACGATGGGCCGCGACGGCACGCTGCGCCGCATCGACAAGACATACGAGAACTGGACCGAGCACTAGTTCTTGCGCACCACCTTGTAGACGTTGCCGTTGAAGGACAGGATGTACAGCTCGCCGGCCGCGTCCTGCCCGAACGACACGACATGGCCGAGGGTGTCGATGCCCCAGTCCTTGGACGCGCCGACCGCGCTGCCGTCCCACAGAAAACTCTTCAGTCCGCCCGCGCAGTAATCCGAATAGAAGTAGTGTCCGGCCAGCTCCGGGATCGCCTGGCCGCGATACACGTAGCCGCCGGTGATCGAGCAGATCGGGCTGGCGCTGCTGTGCGCGTATTCGAAGATGGGCGCCGTCAAGCCGCTCTTGTCGCAGCTGGACGCGGCGTAGCAGGTCGTGCCTTCCGTGATGTCCCAGCCGTAGTTGACGCCCGCCTGCGTGGCCGGCACGGCATCGACTTCCTCGCGCGCGTCCTGGCCCACGTCCGCAATGTAGAGCCGGCCGCCGTCGAAGGCGTAGCGCCAGGGATTGCGCAGGCCCAGGGCCCAGATCTCGGGCCGCTTGCCGCTGACGCCCGCGTAGGGGTTCCCCGCCGGGATGCGGTAGGGTTCACCGCTGCGCGCCGCCGCCACGTCCAGCCGCAGCATCTTGCCCAGCAGGCTGTTGGGGTTCTGCGCATTGCCGGCCGGGTCGCCCGAACCGCCGCCGTCCCCCGTGGCCAGGTAGAGGTAGCCATCGGGACCGAAGGCCACCAGGCCGCCAAAGTGGTTGCTGTAGTTGGGGTGGGCGATGCTGATGATGCGCAGCTCGCCGCCCGGGTTGGCGACGTTGGGATCGGACGAGACCGAGCGTCGCTCGACGACGATGTTATTGCCCGTGTCGACGTAATACACGTAGAAATTGCCGCTGCTGGCGTAGTCGGGGGCGAAGGCCATCGAGAGCAAGCCGCCTTCGCCGCCCTGGGCGATCTTGGACGACAGGTCGAGGAAGGGTGTGGCCAGCAGCTTGCCGCCGGAAAGCACGCGGATCTTCCCGCCCCGTTCGACGATGAATTGCCGCGTATCGCCCTTGGGCGCGGTCAGGAACACGGGCGAACTCAGGCCGCTGGCGACCACGGTTGCGGCGAGCGCGACCGGGCCGGGCGCCGGTGTGGACGCCGGCGTCGGCAGCGGGCTGTAATCGGCCGACATCGAGGAGGAACCGCCGCCGCACGATGCCACCGCGAGGACAGCGGCCAGGGCCGCGGCACTGTTGATGTGATTGCCAGACATGGTGAGGGCCTCCTTGGTTGCGATGGCCTTCACGCTAGGTGTGCCGGGAATCTCGAGTCTGTACGTTGACACACATCGGAACTGCAAGTTTAACAATTGGTCTTGCCATACCGATCTCAAAATGTTGGCTTGCGGCAACGATCGTGGGTATTTTTCCCTCGAACGTTCGCGCCGGGTGCGTGGGAGGCGTACCATTTTTCCTCAGCACTTCCTCCTCTCGCCTCTTCATCCGGGACATTCATGTTTAACAATCTCACCGTGCGGGCACGCCTGCAGCTCGGCTTTTTCGGCATTGCCATGCTGGGCGCGGCGATCGCCGCCGTCGGCATCGTCAATATGGACCGCATGGACAGCGCCGCCGCCCGGGCCTACCGCGTCAATCTGCAGGGCGTATCGCATTCGAAGGAAGCCAATGTCAACCTGATTCACGCCGGACGGGCCATGCGTGGCCTGCTGCTCGCGCAAACGGACGAGCAGAAAAAGGCGTCGGCCGGCACGCTCGACAAGTCGCTCACGGCGCTGCACCGCGAGCTCGACGCCGCCAAGGCCTTGTTCAGTTCGGCGGAAGAGAGCGCGCACTTCAACCAGCTTACCGGCTCGCTGTCGGCCTTCGAGGCGGCCCTGGGCAAGCTGCGCGGCATGGCTGCGGACAGCACGCCGGA
>DASRUW010000223.1:0-3006 GCA_035655255.1 Telluria sp.
GGAGGCATGGGCGCCCTCCTCCTTTATGCCTCGGCATCCGTCCGTGTCAGCGACTACCGCTGCACGGCGGGGCCGGGCGACGCGCCGTTCACGGAGGAACACAGGCGCCATTCCATCTCCTATGTCCGCTGCGGCGGCTTCGGACTCGAATATCGCGGCCGCCGCCACGACCTGGTCGCCGGATCTGTGCTGATCGGGCACCCCGGCGACGAGTACCGCTGCGTGCACGATCATCACGCCTGCGGGGACGAGTGCCTGTCCTTCCAGTTCTCGCCCGCCGCCGCGGACGAATTGGATCTGGACGCCGCCGCCTGGCGCGCCGGGGCGCTGGCGCCGCAGGCGGAACTGATGGTGCTGGGCCAGCTCGGCCAGGGCATCGCCGCCGGCGCCAGCGATGTCGGCCTGGAGGAAGTCGGCCTGTTGCTCGCCGCACGCTACGGGCGCCTGGTGGGCGGGGGCGCTGTGGACACGGCAGCGGCCAGCGCGGCCGACCGCAAGCGCGCCGTGCGCGCCGCCTTGTGGATCGCGGAGCACGCCCACGAGGAAGTGGACCTGGACCGCGCGGCCGCCGAAGTGCATCTCAGCCCTTTCCACTTCCTGCGCCTGTTCCGGCGCGCGCTGGGCGTGACGCCGCACCAGTACCTGATCCGCTCGCGCCTCGCGCGCGGAGCGCGCCTGCTGGCCGAGGGCAGCCCGGTCACGGCGGCGGCGCTCGAATCCGGTTTCGCCGACCTGTCCAACTTCGTGCGCAGCTTCCACCGCGCGGCCGGGCTGGCGCCGCGCGCCTTCCAGCAACTGGCCCGCCAGGAGCGCAAGATTTTCCAAGAAAGGCTGGTCCTGCCAGCCCTATGATGGCCGCTCCCATATCAAGGAGACCACCATCATGTTCGACCACATCGGCTTACACGTGACCGACCTGCCCGCCAGCGTGCGCTTCTACCGGGCCGCGCTGGGTGCCCTCGGCCATGTTCCGGGCAGCCAGGGCGAAGACTACGCGGGCTTCGGTCCGGCCGGCGCCGCCGCGCTCTGGCTGCACAAGGCCGCCCACGCCGGCCGCGGCCACGTCGCCTTCCAGGCCGCCTCGCCCGATGCGGTGCGCCGCTTCCATGCGGCCGGCCTGGAAGCGGGCGGCCGCGACAACGGCGCGCCCGGCCCGCGTCCCGACTACGGCCCCACCTACTACGCCGCCTTCCTGCTCGCCCCGGACGGGCACAACGTCGAAGCGGTCTGCTACGTCGCCGAGGGCGCGCGATAACTTACCTGCACGTCGAAACGCACATCGGCGCGGCGCCGGAAAGGATCTGGGACGCGGCGCGCGATGTCGGCGCGCTGCACACGCGGCTGGTGCCCGGCTTCGTAACGGACACCCGCATGGAAGGCGACACCCGCGTCGTCACCTTCGCCAGCGGCACCGTCGCGCGCGAACGCATCGTCGGCGTGGACGACACGGCGCGGCGCGTGGCGTGGGCGATCGGCCACGCGCCCTTCGACTACCACCATGGCGCGCTGCAGGTGTACCCGGACGGAGACGGCACCCGCGTGGTCTGGACCGCGGACGTGCTGCCGGAGGCGCTGGCGCAGCAGATCAAGCCGTTGATGGAAGCCGGCCTGGCCGTCATGAAGCGCACCTTCGAGCAGGCCGCGCGCTAGCGCCGCCAGCGGCGCCACGGGAGCTGCGGCATAATGGCGCGCGACATCGTGTCCAATGGAGCTGCCGTGAATCCCCTGCAAAGACTCGTGCGCTACAAGGCGTGGGCCGACCGCCTGTTTTACGAGACCCTGGCCGGCCTGCCCGAACAGGATCTGCTGGCGCCGCGCCCGATCTACTTCGGCAGCATGATCCGCACCCTGCACCATGCGTATGCCATGGACCGGGTCTGGCAGGCGCACCTGCTCGGCCAAGCGCATGGCTACACCAGCCGCAATCCGGAGACGCATCCGCCGTTCGACGCCCTGTGGACGCTCCAGCTGGAGATGGACGCCTGGTATGTCGACTACGCCGACCGGCTCGACCCGGGCCAACAGGACGAGATCGTACGCTTCGAGTTCATCGGCGGCGGCAGCGGCGCCATGACGCGCAGCGACATCCTGCTCCACGTCGTCAATCACACGACGTATCACCGCGGGCACGTGGCGGACATGCTCTATGACCTGTCCGTCTTCCCGCCGACGACCGACTATCCGGTCTTCGTGCGCGAACAGGCGGCCGAGGCGTGAGCGGGTCCGCCGTTCGTTGTGCTACCTTAACGCGGTGACCACTGGCGGAGTAAGCATGAGACACGTCTGGAAAACCGGCCTCGCCGTCCTGGCCCTGAGCGCCTGCGCCACGCCGGCGCCGCCGGTCACGCCCGGCCAGACCGAACAGGCCGTCGTCGCGCAACTGGGCCGGCCCAGCGCCACCTACCAGCTTGCGGACGGGCCGGAATTCGAATACAACCGCGGCCCGCTCGCCCAGCAGGCCTGGATGGTGCGCTTCGACCGGAGCGGGCGCGTGCTCTCCGCGCGCCAGGTGCGCTCGCCCGAGGCCTTCAACAGCATCCGCATCGGCGAGGCGCGCAAGAAGGACGTGCTGGAGACGCTCGGCCAGCCCAGCGAAACCACGCGCGTCTTCCTCAACGACTACGAAGTCTGGTCCTACCGCTACAAGGAAAACGACGTGTGGAACTCCATGATGCACGTCTTTTTCGACCATGACGGCCGGGTGCGCATGATGCAAAGCGGCCCGGACCGGCTCTACGACGAACGGCGGCTCGACTTTTGACTACGCTATCATTGGCGATCCCGATACCATCCCGATCGCCATGCTCCGTCGCCGCGCACTGTTCCTGCTCCTCTGCCTATCCGCCGCAACGCATGCGGCGGTATCTTCGCACTCGTCGCGCATCGCGCCCTGAGCGCATCCACCCATGCCAACCGGCCCGCGCTTCGCGTTCCGCAATTTCAGGACCCGGCTGCTGGCCGTGATCCTGGCGCTGGTGTTCGCGCTGCTCGGTCTCGTGTTCGTCA
>DASRUW010000224.1:0-5619 GCA_035655255.1 Telluria sp.
CGTCATGGCGCCGCCTGGATGGTGATGGTCTTCTTGCGCTGCGTGCCGCGCGCGGCGGCGCCCGGCGCGTAGCGGGTGCGCACGTACTCGTCCACGATCGCCTGGAACTCCTCGGCGATGCGCTCGCCGCGCAGCGTCACGACCTTCTGGCCATCCACGAACACGGGCGCGGCCGGCTGCTCGCCGGTGCCCGGCAGGCTGATGCCGATGTTGGCGTGCTTCGATTCGCCCGGGCCGTTGACGATGCAGCCCATCACGGCCACGTTCATCGCTTCCACGCCCGGGTAGAGTTTTTTCCATTCCGGCATCTGCTCGCGCAAGAAGGTCTGGATGTCGTCGGCCAGCTCCTGGAACACGGTGGAGGTGGTGCGCCCGCAGCCCGGGCAGGCGATCACCATCGGGGTGAACTTGCGCAGGCCCATGGTCTGCAGGATCTCCTGCGCCACCACCACTTCCTTGGTGCGGTCGCCGCCCGGCTCGGGGGTGAGCGAGATCCGGATGGTGTCGCCGATCCCTTCCTGCAGCAGCACGGACAGGGCCGCGGTCGACGCGACGATGCCCTTGCTGCCCATGCCGGCCTCGGTCAGGCCCAGGTGCAGGGCGTAGTCGCAGCGGCGCGCCAGCTCGCGGTAGACGGCGATCAGGTCCTGCACGCCGGAGACCTTGCAGGACAGGATGATCTTGTCGCGGCCCAGGCCCAGTTCCTCGGCGCGGCGCGCGTTCTCGATGGCGGAGGTGACCAGGGCTTCGTACATCACGGCCTGGGCGGACCAGGGCTCGGCGCGGGCCGCGTTCTCGTCCATGATGCGCGCCAGCAGCGCCTGGTCCAGGCTGCCCCAGTTGACGCCGATGCGCACCGGCTTGGCGTACTTGGCGGCCACCTCGATCATCTGGGCGAACTGGGTGTCGCGCTTGGCGCCCTGCCCCACGTTGCCGGGATTGATGCGGTACTTGGACAGCGCTTCGGCGCAGGCCGGAAAATCGGTCAGCAGCTTGTGGCCGTTGTAGTGGAAGTCGCCCACCAGCGGCACGTCCACGCCCATCTTGTCGAGCTGCTCGCGGATGTGCGGCACGGCGGCGGCCGACTCGGGATTGTTGACCGTGATGCGCACGATCTCGGAGCCGGCGCGGGCCAGCTCCTTGACCTGGATCGCGGTGCCGATCGCATCGGCGGTGTCGGTGTTGGTCATCGACTGGACGACGACCGGGTGCTCGCCGCCGACCCAGACCTGGCGCGCGCCATGCTGGACCAGCACGCCGCGGGTGGCGCGGCGGGCCAGCGGACCCGAAGGGATGGGGCTATTCGAAGACATCGGTTTATTTCAGGTTCACGCGCGAGATCGTGCCGCCTTTGAGCGGCGGCAGGTCGACCGGAGCGCCGCGCAGGGTCGCGTCCACGCCGGCCGGATTGCCCACCACCAGGGTCACGGGCTCGCTGATATTCACGGTTTCGGTACTGCCCGCCTTCACCAGGCGCGCGACCAGCGGCTTACCCTGGCCGGGACGCACTTCGATCCACGAATCCTGCTTCACGTTCAGCACCAGCGCGTTGGCCGGCGTGGCCGCGGCGGCAGGGGCAGCGGAATTCTGGACCGGTGCCGGAACCGCGCCCTGGGTGCCCTTGGTCGCGGGCGCAGGCGGTGTCTGGGTCGAGGCCGCGCCGGCGCCGCCCTGCGCGCCGTTCGCGGCCGGAGCGGCGGGGGCCGTGGTGGGAGGCGTGGCCGGCGCAGTGCCAGGCTGCGTGCCGTCGGCCGGGGCCGGGGCGCCCGCGTCGGCGGGCACTGTCACCAGCGGGACGTTCGCGGTCGGCACGGCCGTGCCTTCCGTGCCCGCGGCGGCGGGAGCGCTCGGCGCAGGCGTCGTGGTGGCCGGCGGCAGGACCTGGTTCGCGCTCGGCGTCACCACGTCGGCCGGCGCGGCCGGCTGGCGCGCGGGGAACAGGCCGAAGAACCAGGCCGCGGCCAGCGCCACCACGACGACCACGGCGGCCGCCACCGGCAGCACCGGGAAGGACGAGCGCTTGCCGTGGCTCGGGAAGCGCGCTTCCGAGAAGGTGGCGGGACGGGCGCGGCGCAGGCCGGCCGCCGTGTCGGCCGCGGCTGCGGCGACATCCACCGGCACGTGGGCCACCAGCGGATCGGCGTCCATCTTCAGGACCTTGGCGTAGGCGCGCACGAAGCCGCGCACCACCGCCGACGGCGGCAGCGAGGCGTAGTCGCCCGCTTCGATCGCGGCCACCTGGCGCGGGGTCATTTTCAGCTGGTCCGCCACCTGTTCGACCGACAGGCCGAGCGCTTCGCGCTTGGCCTTCAATTCGCTGCCGGGCAGGTTCGCACCGGCTGGCGCGGATGGGTTCTCCGACTCAGTGCTCATGATCAGTTCCGTTTCATTCGTCATACGCCCCGCGCTGGAAGGCCGCGTACTCGGGCGAGCCCGGGTAGTTCTTGGCCAGCTGGGACACCAGGCTGGCTTCCGTGGCCTTGTCGCCGAGCTTGCGCTCGATGCGGATGGCCAGCCACAGCACCTCGGCCGACAGATGGTCCAGGCGGGTGGTGGAAGTCAGGCGGTTGATGAAAAAACCGGCGCGCGCCATGTCGCGCCGCCCATAGTAGACGCCGGCCAGGCCGGTGCTGACGGCCGGCAGGTCCGGCGCCAGCTGCATGGCCTCGAGCAGGTAGCGCTCGGCCGCGTCGTAGCGTTTCAGTTTGAGGCTGCAGTTGCCCGCGTTGACCAGGGCGCTGACCGGCGTCGCATAGCTGCGGTTGGCCAGCGCCTTGTCGAACCAGCCGAGCGCCTGTTCCATCTTCCCGTTCTGGCACAGGAAGGAGCCGTAGTTGTTCTGCAGGTCCGGGTTGTTCGGCTCCAGCGCCAGCGCCTGGCGGAAGTTGGAGTCAGCCAGCGCCGTTTCGCCCATCGCGTCGTACACCAGGCCGCGCAGGCCGTAGGCGTTGGCCGCATTCGGGTTGGCCTGCAAGGCCTGCTTGATCTCGTCGAGCGCGATCTCGTATTTGCGGTCCTGGAAGTAGCCCACCGCCAGCTGCAGGCGGATCGCGGCGCGCTTCTCGGCGGCGGTCGCATCCGAGGCCGTCTTCAGTTCGCCGCTCGCATCGGTCGCGCGCGTGGTGGCGCCGCCGGAGCAGGCCGCCAGCAGCGCGGCCGCCGCCGCCAATGCCGCCAGCCGTGGCAGGCCGGCCATCAGGACGGAATCTCCACGATGCGCCCGAAATTGGGTCCGTACTTGCTCTGGTATTCGGCCATTTTTTCCATGCGCTCCTGTACGCGGGTACGGTCCTTCACCTCGCCGGCCAGCTGGCCGCAGGCCGCGTCGATGTCGTCGCCGCGGGTCTTGCGGATGGTGGTCACGATGCCCGCGTCCATCAGGACCTGGGCAAAGGCCTTGATGCGCGGGTTCTTCGAACGCACCAGGCCGGACTCCGGGAAGGGATTGAACGGAATCAGGTTGAACTTGCAGTTCACGCCGACTTCCGGATCGTTCACCAGCGCCACCAGCTCGCGCGCATGCGCGTCGCTGTCGTTGACGCCGTCGAGCATGCAGTACTCGAAGGTGATGAAGTCGCGCGGCGCATGCACGAGGTAGCGCTTGCAGGCGGCCAGCAGCTCGCGCAGCGGATATTTCTTGTTCAGCGGGACGAGGCCGTCGCGCAGCGGGTCGTTGGACGCGTGCAGGGACACGGCCAGGGCCACCGGCACTTCGGCGGCCAGCCTGTCCATCATCGGCACCACGCCGGAGGTGGACAGGGTCACGCGGCGGCGCGACAAGCCGTAGGCGTTATCGTCCAACATCAGCTTGAGCGCGGTGACGGTCGGCTCGAAGTTGAGCAGCGGCTCGCCCATGCCCATCATGACCACGTTGGTGATCTGGCGTTCGCCCTTGGGGCCGGGTTCGATGCCTTTGGTCTTGCGCAGTTCGAATTCCGCCATCCACAGCTGACCGATGATCTCGGACACCTTGAGGTTGCGGTTGAAGCCCTGCTTGCCGGTCGAGCAGAAGCGGCAGTTCACGGCGCAGCCGGCCTGGGTGGAAATGCACAGGGTGCCGCGGTTCTCTTCCGGGATGTAGACGGTCTCGACGGCGTTGCCGTCGCCCACGTCGACCAGCCATTTGCGCGTGCCGTCGGCCGAGGTGTGGTCGCTGATGATGGCCGGAGAACGGATCTCGGCGCGCGTGGCGAGCTTTTCGCGCAGCGACTTGGCCAGGTCCGTCATCTGGTCGAAGCTGCCGGCCCCGAACTGGTGGATCCAGCGCTGCAATTGCTTGGCGCGGAACGGCTTCTCCCCCAGTTCGGCGCAGTAGGCGACGAGCTGTTCGGGGTCGAAATCCAGCAGGTTGGTCAGGGCAGCAGTCATCGGTGGTTCTCACAACGCCGCCCGCTGGCGACAGCGGGCGGTTGCAGCAAATTAGCGCTGGTAGACGTTCAGCGCCGGGAAGAAGTAGGCGATCTCGACGGCAGCCGTTTCGGCGGCGTCGGAGCCGTGCACGGCGTTGGCGTCGATGGAATCGGCGAAATCGGCGCGGATGGTGCCCTTGTCGGCCTTCTTCGGATCGGTCGCGCCCATCAGTTCGCGGTTCTTGGCGATCGCGCCTTCACCTTCGAGCACTTGCACCATCACGGGGCCGGAGATCATGAAATCGACCAGGTCCTTGAAGAAGGGACGCTCTTTGTGAACGGCGTAGAAGCCTTCCGCGTCGGCGCGGGACAGGTGCACCATGCGCGCAGCTGCGATCTTCAGGCCAGCGTTCTCGAAACGGCTGTAGATTTGACCGATCACGTTCTTGGCGACGGCGTCGGGTTTGATGATCGACAGGGTGCGTTCGATTGCCATGTAGAAAACTCCAATAAAAAGAAAGGTTTAAATCGAGATAGGTAGAACTCAATCAACCTTTAATTCTAACATATCCAGCCCCATATGACCGATATTGCTGGGGATGGCCCCAGGTGATAGAGTCCGGGGCGTATTTCAAGGGCATTTTCCGCCCTTTTTCGCCCCCGTGCTATTCTGTAGATGATTTGTTACTTCCTGACTGGAGGCTGCTGATGTATCCGAATTCCGTTGTCGACCTTTCCAAGAGCGGTGCCGTTTCCCGCAACAAGGTCCTGCGCAACACCTACTGGCTGCTGGCCCTGTCGATGATCCCGACCGTGCTGGGCGCGGTCGTGGGCGTGACGTTCCAGGTCCCCGTCATGGGCGGCGGCCTGGGCGCCCTGCTGTTCCTGGCGATCGCCTTTGGCTTCATCTTCGCCATCGAGAAGAACAAGGAGTCCGGCCTGGGCGTGGCCCTGCTGCTCGGCTTCACCTTCTTCATGGGCGTTATGCTGACGCCCTTGCTGACCTACACGCTGGGCTTTGCCAACGGCGCCTCTCTCATCATGACCGCCTTCGGCGGCACGGCCTGCGTGTTCGCCGTGATGGCGAGCTGGGCGACCGTGTCCAAGCGCGACTTTTCCCTCATGGGCAAGTGGCTGTTCGCCGGCGTGATCGTGCTGATCCTGGCCTCGCTGGCCAACCTCTTCCTGCACCTGGCGGCCCTGCAGATCGTGCTGTCGCTGGTGGCGATCGGCATCTTTTCCGCCTTCATCCTGTACGACGTGCAGCGCA
>DASRUW010000225.1:0-10358 GCA_035655255.1 Telluria sp.
TCATGAGATGAAGGGGGAGCACACCTGACTAATCTGCGTATCAGGCTCGCGGCCTCGGGAATGACTCAGCCTAGGCATGCTCCGTTTTCCAAGCGTCCTCGGAAATCATAGCGCCCCGACAGGGGCGCCTCAACACGTATAAGGGAATGACGTTAGTGGGCTTCGCGCACCGGAATCGGCGCGTTGCACAGGTCGACGTAGTCGGGCGAGACCTTGGTCCAGGGCCCGCCGCGGTGGCGCACCGCGTCCACCACCTTGGCATAGATCGGCCGCTCGGTGCGCATCACCTCGAACTTGCTGCGCTCCGCCTCCGGCACGTCGGCCGCCAGGCGCAGGGACTTGATCGGCACGCGCTGCTCGGGCTTGTCGTAGAACCCGGCCGGCGCATCGCTGCGCGGCAGCGTGGACAGGAGCGGCATGCCGCTCACCACGCGCCCGACCACCGTGATGTTCCGGTCCAGCTGGCGCGGCGCCTGGCCGGTCACGACGTACAGCTGGGCGCCGTTGCCGCTGTCCGGATCGTTCCCGCGCGCCACCCCCACCATGCCGTAGCAGTGGGTGAGCCAGGTACGTCCGCTCTTCGGATCGCGCGCCGCCGGAAAGCCGTCCGAATGCCCGACCTGGGGCGCGTAGCCGTCCCGCTCCGGCATCTTCACGAAATGCGGATCGGCCTTGATCGGCGCCGTGAATTCGGCCGGGATGCTGGCCTTGGCGCTCTTGAACGACTTCGGATGCTCCTCGTCCGGGTCGCCCCACTGCACCACGAAGTTGTCCTGCGAGCGGATGACGGCCAGGCCGTCGAAATACTGCTCATGCGCCAGCACGCGGATGTTGGCGATGGTGGCGGGCGCGAACGCCGGCGCCATCTCGATCACCACCCGCCCGCCGGGCAGCTCCAGGTACAGCGTGTTCTGCGGGTCGAGCGGCCGCCAGTCCTCGGCCTTGGCGGTCTTGACGACATCGGCCACGCTGGGGCGGGGCGGCAGCTCGCCGGCGTAGGCGTGGGCGGCCAGGGTTGCGGCGGCGATCAGGGTCAGGCGCATGGACGGGTCTCCTTTTGTCATGGAATTGCCAGTGTAATCCGGCTGAGATTGTACGTCCGGGGTGGTATGATGGCTGTCTGTACCTCGGGAAAACTATGGATCTGATGCAATTGCTCGACATGCTGGTGCATGTCGATAGGACGCTGGGTGAGTGGTTGGGCCAATACGGCGTATATGTCTACGCTGTCCTGTTCTTCATCATCTTCAGCGAAACCGGTCTGGTCGTGCTGTTTTTCTTCCCGGGCGATACCCTGCTCTTCATCGCCGGCGCCTTCTGCGCCAGCGGCCAGATGCACTACATCCTGCTGATGGCGCTGCTGATCGTCGCGGCCGTGCTGGGCAACACCCTCAATTACTGGATCGGCTCGCGCATCGGGCGCCGGGTCTATACCCACGATTACCGCTTCATCAACAAGGAAGCGCTGGCGCGCACCCACGAATTTTTCGAGCGCCACGGCGGCAAGACCATCATCCTGGCCCGCTTCATTCCCGTGGTGCGTACTTTCGCGCCCCTGGTGGCCGGTGTGTCGGAGATGAGCTTCTCGCGCTTCCAGCTGTATAACGTCACCGGCGCGGCGGCCTGGGTCATCTCCCTGGTCACGGGTGGCTACTTTTTTGGCAACATCCCCGTCGTGCGCGACCACCTGACCGCCATCGTGCTGTTCGGGGTCGGTATCGCCGTCGTCCCTCTCGCGCTGGGCGGTTTGTGGAAGTTCGGCCGCAGGGTCTTGCAGCGCTGATTCAAGATTTCCGGTCCGGAACCGATATCTGCAGTAAGACATCATCCGGCCCTCACATGCGTATCAAGATCGCAGTGTTCGCTTGCTGCTTCGCCATGGCGAACGCGGATGCGAACGATCCTCCCCATTCGGCGCCGGCCGAAGCAGCCAAACCTGCTTCGGCCGCGGCCTCGGCATCCGTGCCGTCGATCAAGCCGAACATCCTGCCGCCCAAGCCGTCGCCGGCTTCGGCCTCCGCAGCCGCATCCGCATCGAAGAGCGCTACCAGTTCCGGCCTGGGCCTGAAGGAGGAGAGCGAGGACGAGCTCAACGCCCGCATCGCCAAGCGCATTGCCGACATGCGCGCGGCCCAGATCGAGCGCGCCAACCAGCAGGCCCGGGCCCGCAAGGCGGCCGAGGCGAAAAAGCGCGAAGAAGCCCGCAAGGCCGCCGCGCCGCCGCCGCCCGCGCACGGGACGCATTGGGAATACGAAGGCGAGCTGGGTCCGGCCAACTGGTCCAAGATCAACGTGGACTGGGCCGCCTGCGGCACCGGCCGGCGCCAGTCCCCGATCGACATCCGCGACGGGATGAAGGTCGACCTGGAGAACATCACCTTCGACTACAAGCCGTCCTCGTTCACGGTGGTGGACAACGGCCACACGGTGCAGGTCAACGTCGCCAGCGGTAACTACATCACGGTGGGGAACCGTTCCTACGAACTGCAGCAGTTCCACTTCCACCGTCCCTCCGAGGAGCGCGTCAACGGCAAGGGCTACGAGATGGTGGTCCACCTGGTGCACAAGGACGCCGAGGGCAAGCTGGCGGTGGTGGCCGTGCTGCTGGAGCGCGGCCGCGCGCTGGCGCCGATCCAGACCGTGTGGAACAACCTGCCGCTGGAGAAGAACGACGTGGTCTCGCCCACCGTGGTGCTGGACCTGAACGAGCTCCTGCCCAAGGGCCGCGACTACTACACCTACATGGGTTCCCTGACCACGCCGCCGTGCACGGAAGGGGTCTTGTGGCTGGTGATGAAGCAGCCGAAGCAGGCCGCTCCGGCGCAACTGGCGCTGTTCGCACGCCTGTATCCCCTCAACGCGCGCCCGATCCAGCAAGCGGCCGGGCGCGTCATCAAGGAGTCTAGTCCGTCGCCGTGACGATGGAGCGGCCGGTCCAGGTCTCGCCCGGATACAGGGGCATGGGATCGACCGCCGCGGGCTCGATGCACACGAAGCGCTGGTATTCGTCGTCCGCCATGTCCGGCAGGGCGGCGGCGTCTTCCGCGCCCGGATTCCACACCACCGCGTCGCGGAAGCCCTGCTGCTCCAGCCGCATGCCGTTCAACGCGATGGGCGCGCCGATGTGGCGGTAGATGCGGTCGATCTTCTGGTTGACCTCGAAGGGCGCGGCCTCCAGGCCGGCAATGCGCGCGGTCTCGCCCGGCTGCAGCAGATAGTAGGTATGCAGCGCCGCCGCGAATTGCAGCATGTCGTCGCCCTGGTTGGTCACGTCCAGCGACAGCTGCAGCTGCTGGGCCCAGATCGACACCCGCAGGCGCAGGCGGAAGATGCGCGGGAACGACGCCGCCGCCTGCGCGGACAAGTCCTCGTCGCCCAGTTCGAAGTCGGCATAGGTCGCGCCCGCGCTCACGCCGTCGCCGATGTGGCGCCAGGTGGAGGTGCGCGCGAAGCCGTGGCGCAGGCCCGCGCCGCGCTCGGCGAACTGCGGGAAGATCACGGGCACGCCGCCGCGGATGGCGCGGCTGCCATCCAGGGCGGAGGCGCTGCTCATGAACAGGCGTTCCTTGCCGTCGGCGCTTTTCCAGGACACGAGGTGGGCGCCGTACAGCGTGACGGTGGCTTGCGCCCCGTCGGGTGCGGCGATGCGGATCGCCGGGAGTTTTCCGTAGGTAGTCGTCGTTATCATTATCAGGTCATGCGGCTCTTGGCCATCGGGGGATTCTTGGAGAAGTACTGCTTGATTCCCCGCGTGATTGCATCGGCGATCTGGTCCTGATAGGCCTCGTCGCTGAGTTTTGCTTCTTCCTCCGGGTTCGAGATGAAGGCCGTCTCGACCAGGATGGAGGGGATGTCGGGCGCCTTGAGCACGGCGAACCCCGCCTGCTCCACGGCGCCCTTGTGCAGGCGGTTGATGCCGCCGATCTCGGACAGCACGGCCTTGCCCAGCTTGAGGCTGTCCTTGATCTGGGCCGTCGTGGACAGGTCGTACAGCACGCTGGCCAGCTGCCTGTCGTGGCCCTTGAGGTTGACGCCGCCGATGGCGTCGGCCAGGTTTTCCTTGTTGGCCAGCCAGCGCGCCGCGCTGGAGGACGCGCCTTTTTCGGACAGCACGAACACGGAGGACCCGCGCGCGGTCGGCTCGACGAAGGCGTCCGCATGGATCGACACGAACAGGTCGGCCTGCACCTTGCGCGCCTTTTCCACGCGCTGGCCGAGCGGGACGAAGTAGTCGCCGTCGCGCGTCAGCATGACGCGGAAGTTGGGCAGTTCTTCCAGTTTGCCCTTCAGGCGCTTGGCCACCTTGAGCACGATGTCCTTCTCGCGCGTGCCGCGGCTGCCGGAGGCGCCGGGGTCCTCGCCGCCGTGGCCGGGGTCGAGGGCGATGGTCACCATCCGCACCACCTTCGGCAGGCGGCCGGGGTCGGCCTTCGCTTCGCGCGCGGCTTCGGGCTTGGGTTCAACCGGCTTGGCCAACGCGGGCGCGGCGGGCGGCGCGCCTTCGCCGAGGATGGCGATGGCGTCTTTCGTTTCCGCCGCGGACGGAGCGGGCGGCGCGTCGCCAGCCATGCCGTTCTGCTCGATCAGCGCGGCCAGCGGGTCGACCGGGTTGACGGGGTAGAGGTCGAAGATCAGGCGGTGCTGGTAGGTGCCCACCGGCGGCAGCGTGAACACCTGCGGCTTGACCGGCGCCTTCAGGTCGAACACGAGACGCACCACGTTCGGCAGGTTCTGCCCGACGCGCACTTTGTCGATGTAGGGGTCGTTCGACTGGATCTTGGCGACCAGCGACTTCAGGGTGGGATTGAGCTCCAGTCCCTCGATGTCGACCACCAGCCGGTCCGGGTTGGGGACGACGAAATGCCTGGTCTTGAGTTCGGAGTCGTTTTCCAGCGTGACGCGGGTGTAGTCGGCCGCGGGCCATACGCGCACCGCCAGAATCTGGGCCGCGCGCGCCGGCAGGGGCGCGATCACGGACAGCAGCAGGGTGCCGCCCGCCTTCAGTACGGTGCGGCGGCTTATCCCAGGTCGGGAGCGAATTTCAGACGGTCGAGGCATGTGCGGCCAAGGTCGGACAACGGATGCAATTCTACATCACGGCCCGATCCGTTGACGCTGAGATACACGTCAAGGTCGGGCTTTGGCAACACGCCATCGGCCTTTTCCGGCCACTCGACGAGGCAGATGTTGTCGGAGTTGAAATCCTCGCGGAAGCCGGCGTCCAGGAATTCTTCCGGACTGCCCATGCGGTAGAGGTCGAAATGGATCACGTTGACCGGTTTGCCGCCGGCCTGCACGCGGTAGTGCTCGGACAGGGTGTAGGTGGGGCTGCGCACCGGTCCCACGTGGCCGGCCGCGTGCAGCAGGGCGCGGGCGAGGGCGGTCTTGCCGGCGCCCAGGTCGCCGTGCAGGTAGACCGTCAGGCCGGGCGCGAGCGAGCGCGCCAGGTCCGCGCCCAGCTTGGCCGTGGCTTCCTCGTCGCGCAGGTGGTAGCAGTGGTGCTGCATCGCATAAAATGGTGGATCCTCTTGGCCCGTATTGTAATCCGTGACGCATCTTTCCACCGCCGACCTGGACTCGCTGGCGCGCGCCATCAAGGGCTGGGGCGCGGAGCTGGGGTTCGCCGAGATCCGCATCTCGGACGCCGACCTGGCGCACGCTGAGGCGGGCCTGCAGGCCTGGCTGGAGCGCGGCCACCACGGCGACATGGACTACATGGCTGCCCACGGCATGAAGCGGGCGCGCCCGGCGGAGCTGGTGCCGGGCACGATCCGCGTCATCAGCGCGCGCATGGATTACCTGCCCGCGTCGACGCCGGACGACTGGCGCGAACGCGAGCAGGCGCGCCTGGCCGATCCGCAGGCGGCCGTCGTCTCCGTGTACGCGCGGGGCCGCGATTACCACAAGGTCTTGCGCAGCCGCCTGCAGCAGCTGGCGGACAAGGTGCGCGGCGCGGCGGGCGAATACGGTTTTCGCGTATTTACGGATTCCGCGCCGGTGATGGAGCTGCCGCTGGCGGAAAAGGCCGGCCTGGGCTGGCGCGGCAAGCACACCTTGCTGCTGAACCGGCAGGGCGGGTCGATGTTCTTCGTCGGCGAAATCCTGGTGGACCTGCCGCTGCCGGTGGACGCAGCCGAAGGCGCGCACTGCGGCCAGTGCACGGCCTGCATCGACGTCTGCCCGACCCAGGCCATCCTCGGGCCGGGGCGGCTGGATGCGCGGCGCTGCATCTCCTACCTGACCATCGAACTGAAAAGCAGCATTCCGGAGGAGCTGCGGCCCCTGATCGGCAACCGTGTCTACGGCTGCGACGACTGCCAGACGGTCTGCCCCTGGAACAAGTTCGCCCAGCGCGCCACGGTGCCGGACTTCGACGAGCGCAACGGGCTGGGCGCTGCCTCGCTGCTCGAACTGTTCGCCTGGACGGCCGAGGAATTCGACCAGCGCCTGGAAGGCAGCCCGATCCGCCGCATCGGCCACGAGCGCTGGCTGCGTAACATCGCCGTCGCCCTCGGCAACGCCGCCGAGCGCTTGCCGGGCGACCCCGCCATCGTCGCCGCCCTCGACGCGCGCCGCGACGATCCGTCTGCGCTCGTGCGCGAGCACGTGGCCTGGGCCCTGCTTCGCCACCGGCATCCCGGCGGAGGGGGCTGACCCCCGGTGCGCACCACTGTCACCCCCGCGCAGGCGGGGGCCCATGGTCGATAGCAGCCCGATCCAGCGGCGCGAGGCGCTTACTTCAGCAGCCCCGCAAGCTCCACGGCCGTCTTCACCCGCATCTTGTCGAAGATGTGGGCGCGATGAACCTCCACGGTCCGCATCGAGATGCCGAGCTCGTCGGCGATCACCTTGTTCATCTTCCCCGCCATGATGAGGTCGAGCACTTCGCGTTCGCGCGCGGACAGCGATTCCAGCCGCGCCTGCACGGCCGCCGCCTCGCCCGCGCGACGCGACTGGACCAGCGCTTCCTGCACCCGGTCCATCAACTGGTTGTCGTTGAACGGCTTTTCATAGAAGTCGAAGGCGCCGCGCTTGAGCGCATCCACCGCCATCGGCACGTCGCCGTGCCCGGTCAGGAAGATGACCGGCAGCCGCGCCGCCAGCCCGCGCGCGCTGAGCTGGTCGAACACCGCGACCCCGTTCATGCCCGGCATGCGCACGTCGAGCAGCACGCAGTCCCCCTCCGGGTCGAACCCCGCGCCCGCCGCTTCCAGGAAGCTCGCGCCGTCCGGATAGCTGCATGCCGGGATCCCGCGCGACTGGGCCAGCCAGGACAGGGAATCGCGGACCACGTCCTCGTCGTCGACGATATGCAGCATTCAAGCCTCCTCGTTGTTCGCCACCGGCAGGGTAAAGCGGAACACCGTGCCGCCGCCGGCGTTCGGCGCATGGGTGAGCGTCCCGCCATGGAATTCGACCGCCGTGCGGCACACGGACAGACCCATGCCCATGCCTTCCGATTTGGTGGAGAAGAAGGGCGAGAACAGCCGCTCCGCCACCTCCGCCGGAATGCCCATGCCGCGGTCCGACACGCACACGGTGATCATCCCGTCCTCCTGCTCCGCCCACAGGCGCAGCACGCGCTGGGCCGGATCGGTATCCGCCATGGCGTCGATGGCGTTGCGGGTGAGGTTCAACAGCACCTGCTCGATCATCATCCGGTCGGCCAGCACCGGCGGCAGGCCGGGCGGGATGGCGTTGTCGAACACGACGAAGTAGCGCCGCGCCTGCAGCTCGATCAGCGTGCGCAGTCCCTCGGCCAGCTGGAACAAGTCGACCGGCTTGCGCTGCGGCTCGCGCTTCTTCACGAATTCGTGCACGCTGCGGATGATCTGCCCGGCGCGCTGCGCCTGCACCCGCGCCTGTTCCAGCGCCCGCTGGATCAAGGTCGGTTCCACCGGCTTGCCGCCATCGAGCAGGTTGAGCGCCCCCGTCGTGTAGCTGGAGATGGCCGCCAGCGGCTGGTTCAATTCATGCGCCAGCATGGACGCCATCTCGCCCATCGTGGCCAGGCGCGCGCTCGCCTGGAGCTTCTCCTGCTGTTGGCGCGCCAGTTCCTCGGCGCGCTTGCGGTCGGAAATATCGAGGATGGAGCCCATCCACCCCGTCTGCCTGCCTTCCGCGTCCACCAGCGGCGCTTCGAAAATCAGCACCGGCACGCGCGAGCCGTCCGAGCGCTGGTAGATGGTCTCGAACTGCGGCGTGACATGCCCAGCGAGCACGCCCGCGAAGCGCTGCTGGTATTCGGACATCGCCTCCGGCGCCCAGTAGGGCATGGGCGGCGCGCGGCCGACGATCTCCTCCGCCGGCAGGCCGACGATGTCGCAGAAGGCCGGGTTGACGTAGGTGATGCGTCCTTCCAGGTCGCGCGCGCGCAGGCCCGTGACGAGGGAGTTCTCCATCGCCGTGCGGAAGGCCATCTGCTGGCGCAGCGCGCCTTCCGCCGCCAGACGCCGGTTGATGTGGCGCCACAGCGCGGCCAGGCTGGCCAGCAGCGCCACCGACAGTGCCACCACCGACCCGACCAGCATGTTGGGCAGGAGCCGCGGCGCGCTCTTGACGCTGTCCGTGGCGAGGATGATGGTGGCCCCGGGCAGATCCATCGGATGCTTGTGCGTATAGACGCCACGCCCCTGTCCGGCCGCCGCGCGCCGCGCCAGCACGTGCTCGTCGCGGTCGGTCAGGCTCACCTGGTTCTCGTGCGCGAACCACCACGGCACCATCTCCTCGAGCAGGGTGTTCAGGTTGTAGGTGGCGATCAGGCCGCCCAGGTAGATGCCGTTGCGGCGCACCGGGACGTAGTAGTCCATGTGCACGCCGGCGGGCGGCATGTACATGGGGCGCCCGCTGCTGTGCGCCAGGGTCAGGGCTGCGCGCATTTCGGGCGAGGGCGCCGGTGGGGCCTGGCTGCCGGGCGCGGTGCTGGCGGTGACGTTGCCCTCCGCGTCCATCCACAGCACGCGCCGGACCTCGTGCCCGTTGCGCATCAGGGCGTCCAGGCGCGCGCGAAGGTCGGGCACCGTGCCGCCGGACAGGTCGGCCGCCAGGGCGGCCATGGCCTCCTCGTTGCGGGTCAGCTCGAAGCGGATGGTCTGCTCCACCCACAGCGTGTCGGCGATCAGCTGCTCCTGGCGCTCGGTGCTTTCCATCTGGCGCGCCTGCCAGGGCGCCCACAGGACCACCGTCACCAGCAGCAGAACGAGCAGCACCGGCACCAGCCAGCGCCAGGGCCCGGTCAGCATCGCGCGGCGCGCTGGACGTTGTATATTAGGCATGGCAGCAGGGTACGCGCCCTGGGCGGGGGGACTATTGTGGTTTTCCACAATTGCCCCTCCGGCCGCGCGCGCACAGAATCGGTGCTAGTAAGAATAACAATTCATCACCTTTGTGAGGAGACTCCCGCATGAAACTCAAGGCTTTGCTTGCCGTACTCGCCGCATCCGTCAGCTTCGGCGCGTTCGCCCAGGCTCCCATCGTCATCAAATTCTCGCACGTTGTGGCCACCGACACGCCGAAAGGCCAGGCTGCCGAGCGCTTCAAGCAGCTGGCCGAGAAGGCGACCAACGGCCGCGTGAAGGTCGAGGTCTATCCGAACAGCCAGCTGTACAAGGACAAGGAAGAGATGGAGGCCCTGCAGCTGGGCGCCGTGCAGATGCTGGCGCCTTCGCTGGCCAAGTTCGGCCCCCTGGGCGTGAAGGAATTCGAAGTCTTCGACCTGCCCTACATCTTCGCCGACAAGCAGGCCCTGTACAAGGTCACCGAAGGTCCGGTCGGCAAGGGCCTGCTCAAGAAGCTGGAACCGAAAGGCATTGTCGGCCTGGCTTACTGGGACAACGGCTTCAAGATCATGTCGGCCAACAAGCCGCTGCACATGCCGGCCGACTTCAGGGGCCTGAAGATGCGCATCCAGTCCTCCAAGGCGCTGGACGCCCAGATGCGCGCCCTCGGCGCCAATCCCCAGGTGCTGGCCTTCTCCGAGGTCTACCAGGCCTTGCAGACCGGCGTGGTGGACGGCACCGAGAACCCGCCGTCCAACATGTACACCCAGAAGATGCACGAGGTGCAGAAGCACCTGACCGTGTCCAACCACGGCTACATCGGTTACGCCGTGATCACCAACAAGAAGTTCTGGGACGGCCTGCCCGCCGACATCCGCACCGAGCTCGAGGGCGCGATGAAGCAGGCGACCGCCTACAACAACCAGATCTCCGAGAAGGAGAACGACGACGCGCTGGAGAACATCCGCAAGAGCGGCAAGACGACCATCTACACGCTCACGCCCGAGGAGCGCAAGGAATGGATCAAGGTGCTGATGCCGCTGCACACGGGGATGCAAAGCCGCCTGGGCGGCGACCTGA
>DASRUW010000226.1:0-10304 GCA_035655255.1 Telluria sp.
TCGGGCTTCCAGTCGAAGCCCTGGCTGTCGTACACCACCGCGGCGGCACCGGCGGCGATGGCGGCGGCGATGAAGTTGCGCCCGTCCGCCGTCTCGCCAGGGTAGGCGAAGAACACGTCGCCCGGCCCCACGCGGCGCGAATCGGAGGCAAGCTCCCCCTGCGGCGCCTGCTGGCGGATCCACTCGCTGACTTGCTGATGCGTCATGTTCGCCATCACATCGCCTCCTCGTTCGAGTTAGCCGGAATGATGATATTCGTGACGTTGGAATCCGGCGCCACGTTGGCTGCGCGCAGGGCGTTCGCCGCCAGCAGCGCGAAAGTCGGCGCGGCCACGGTGCCGCCCTGGTGGAAGACGCCGACCGGGTCGTCCACCATCACCGCGATCACGAAGCGCGGATTGGACATGGGGGCGATGCCGACGAAGTTCGCGATGTAGTGCGACTGCGAATAGCGGCCATTGATGATCTTCTGGGCCGTGCCGGTCTTGCCGCCGACGCGGTAGCCGGGCACCTGGGCCTGGGGAGCCGTACCCTCCGGGCTCACCACCGTCTCCAGCATCGCGCGCATCTGGGCCGCGGTCTTGGGCGAGACCACCGGCGTGCCCTGCGGCGCTTCATTCACTTTCAGGAAGGACAGCGGAATGAGGTCGCCGTCGCGGGCGTAGATCAGATACGAACGCGCCAGCTGGATCAAGGACACGGAAATGCCCTGGCCGAAGGCCATGTTGGCCTGCTCGATCGGACGCCACGACTTGTACGGGCGCACCCGGCCGGCAACGGCGCCGGGGAAGCCGATCTTGGGCTGCTGGCCGAAGCCGGACTTGGTGAAGATCTCCCACATCTCCTGAGACGGCATCGGCAGCGCGATCTTGGACATGCCGACGTTGGAGGACTTCATGATGATCTGCGAGACCGTCAGCAGGCCGTGGGCATGCGAGTCGCGCACGGTCTTATCGCCGATGACGATGCGGCCCGGGGCGGTGTCGTACACGGTGTCCGGCGTGACGCGCTTGGTGTCCAGCGCCAGCGCCACGGTCAGCGGCTTGAGGGTGGAACCGGGCTCGAAGGTGTCGGTCAGCACACGGTTGCGCAGCTGTTCGCCGGACAGGTGGGTCCGGTCGTTCGGGTTATACGAGGGCCAGTTGGCCAGCGCCAGGATCTCGCCGGTGTGCACGTCCAGGATCACGGCGCCGCCGGCCTTGGCATGGAACTTCTCGACGGCCTCCTTGACCTGCGTAAAGGCGATGTACTGGAGCTTGGAGTCCAGCGCCAGGGTCACGTCCTGGCCGTCGTGCGGCTCCTTGGTGGCGCCCAGGTCCTCGACGATGCGGCCCAGGCGGTCCTTGATCACGCGCCGGCTGCCGGCCTGGCCGACCAGGGTCTTTTGCAGCGCCAGCTCGATGCTCTCCTGGCCCACGTCCTCCACGTTGGTGAAGCCGACCACGTGGGTCGCCACCTCGCCCTGCGGGTAATAGCGCTTGTATTCCTTGCGGGTCTCGATGCCGTCGATCCCCAGCTTCATGATCTTGTCGACGACGTCCAGCTCCACCTGGCGCTTCAGGTAGACGAAGGTGCGGTCGGAATCGAGCTTCTTGTGCAGCTCGGCGTCGCTCATGTCAAGGAGGGAAGCCAGCTCGCGCAGCTTGCCGGCCGGCGCCTTGAGCACGTCCTCGGGAATCGCCCACACGGCCTTCACCGGCAGCGAGGACGCCAGCACCTGGCCGTTGCGGTCGAAGATGCGGCCGCGCGTGGCCGGCAGCTCCAGCGTGCGGGCGTAGCGGATTTCGCCCTGCTTCTGGAGGAACTGGGTGGACAGGGCCTGCAGCCACAGCGCGCGTCCGGCCAGTGCGGCGAAGGCCACGAACAGCACGAACAGCACGACGCGCGAGCGCCACGACGGCAGGCGGACCGCCAGCACCGGGCTTTGCGAGAACGAGACCCCCTTCGAGGCCGCCACCCGCGCTTGCACGCCTTGACCGCCGCGCCTCATTTGCCCTCTTCCGTCAGATATTGGGTGCGCTCGGGAGTGAGCGGCACCATGTTCAAATCCTTGCGCGCGATTTCCTCGATGCGCGCGTTCTTGCCCAGCGTGGACTGGTCCAATTGCAGCTGCGCCCATTCGATATCGAGCTGGCGGGTCTGCTGCTGCGAGCGTTCCAGCTCGATGAACAGGTGGCGCGCGCGGTACTGCGCGTTCACCAGCGACAGCGCGCAGGCGACCAGCAGCGCGGCCAGGACGGCGCTCACCTTGCCGCTCATTGCAGCACTCCCGGCGCGAGGCGCTCGGCCACGCGCATGACGGCGGAACGGGCGCGCGGGTTGGCGTCCACCTCGGCGTCCGACGGCTTCACGCGGGCGATCAGTTTCATCTCCGGCTGCGGCAGGTCGACGGCCCTGATCGGCAGCCGGCGGTCCGGCTGCGGCGCCTTCGCCTTCGCGGCCAGGAACTGCTTGACCAGGCGGTCCTCCAGCGAATGGAAGCTGATGATCACCAGGCGCGCGCCGGGCGCGAGGACGCGGTAGGCCGCTTCTAGGCCTGCTTCGAGGTCCTCAAGCTCCTGATTGATGAAAATCCGGATAGCTTGAAAGGTGCGAGTGGCCGGATCCTTGCCCTTTTCCCGTGTTTTGACCGCGGATGCCACGATACCGGCAAGCTGTCGTGTGCCAGAAATTGGTTGGACTGCCCGGCCAGCAACAATCGCCTTTGCAATCTGAAAAGCAAACCGTTCTTCCCCATAGTCGCGTATCACCTTTTCCAGTTGTTGTTCGGAGGCCGTGGCCAGCCATTCCGCAGCCGAGATGCCGCGTGTGGTATCCATCCGCATGTCGAGCGGGCCGTCGTTGCGGAAGCTGAAGCCGCGCTCGGGGTCGTCCACCTGCGGCGAGGAGATGCCCAGGTCGAGCAGGATGCCGTCGACCTGGCCGACGCCGCGCTCGGCCAGGGCCGCGCCCAGGGTGGCGAAGCTGTCGTGCACGATCTCGAACCGGGTGTCGCCGATCTGGCCGGCGGTGGCGATGGCTTGCGGGTCCTTGTCGAAGGCGATCAGGCGGCCGCTGGGCGCAAGCCGGGACAGGATCAGGCGCGAATGGCCGCCGCGGCCGAAGGTGCCGTCAAGGTAGATGCCGCCGGCGCGCGCGCCCTCCAGGTTGAGGGCATCCACGGCTTCATCCAAGAGGACTGTCCGATGCTGAAACGCTGGCATCGCTGGTGTCGTCATGCGCGCCGCCTCTCAGAACGAAAAATCGGAAAGGGCGTCGGGCATGCCGCCGGCCAGCGCATCGGCTTCGTTCTCGGCCAGCTTGGCGGCGTCCCAGATTTCGAAGTGGCTGCCCATCCCGAGCAGCATGACATCCTTGGTCAGGCCCGCCGCGGCGCGCAGCTCGGGCGAAATCAGGATGCGGCCGGCGGAGTCGAATTCGACGTCGCAGGCGTTCCCGAGGAAGATGCGCTGCCAGGCGCGGGCCGACATCGGCCAGGACGCGATCTTCTCGCGGTGCTCCTCCCACACGGGGCGCGGGAAGAACAGCAGGCAGCCGTGCGGATGCTTGGTGAGCGTGATCCGGCCTTCGCACTGCGCCAGCAGGGCGTCACGATGCCTGGCAGGGATGGTCATCCTGCCCTTGGCATCGAGATTGATCGCGGATGCGCCTTGGAACACGGTTTGAGGATCTTCGTCTCGGGTTGTTGTATGTACGCTGTTTTTGCGCCGCTTGGGAAAAATACCCCACAAAACGACACTTTTTCACACGTCCGCCCACTTTAAGGTATGAAAATGGCAGGGTCAAGCGGAATTTTCCAATGAAACCAAGGACTTAGCTCACTTCGCTGAAGTGAATTGCCGACAAAATACCTCGTGAAATTAGGGACTTAGAAAAGACAGTGAAAGTGCAGTCTCATGTGTACACATGGGTTTGCACCTGCAAATACGGAAAATTTCTGCAACAGGCGGGGAAGGACGGGGGAGCAGCGGAAAATGGAAGTATACCGCGCGGCGGCCACCCCATCCTGAACAGGGGGCGGCCGCGCGGGACGTGCTTAAGGATTGCCTACGATGTGGGCGAGGATGGCGTCGTGGTCCCACACGGTGCCATCGGCGAAGACCAGCTTGTCCATGTAGTTCCCGCCCATGTCGGCGTAGGGCACCACGCCGTCGATGGCCAGGAGGTCGGGGCTGTCGGTCAGCTTCATCCACAGGGTGTCGTCGGACGGACGGGTGAACATCACCTGGTCCGGCGTCACATCCGCCGCCAGATGCACCTCGAGGGAACTCGGCTGCCAATGGGAGACGACACGGTCCATCCCGTCGCCATGGCCGAACACGATCACGCTGGCGCCGTCGCTGTCGTCGATGATGTCGTTGCCGGCGCCGCCGATGTAGGTGTCACGGCCTGCGCCTCCCATCAGCACGTCGTCGCCCGCGCCGCCGGTCAGCACATTGTCGTCGCTGGTCCCGACCAGGTAGTCGGCGCCGTCGGTGCCGGTCAGGGCGTGGCGCAGCAGCAGCGCGCGGTCCCAGACGGTGCCGTCGGCGAAACGCAGCTCCACCGTGCCGTGCGGCTGCCAGGTGTCGGCGAAGGCCAGCACCCGCATGCTGGCCTCGCCGGCGCCGACCGTGACGCGCAGGTCCATCCCGTCCAGCGTCACGCGCACGTCGGCGGGCGCGATGTCGTCGGCCAGCAGGACCGTGTCGTGGACCTGGGCGGAGTACACCTCCAGCTGGTCGGCTCCGCTGCCGCGGCCGAACAGGACGAAGTTGTCGCCGCCCATGTCGTTGATGGTGTCGTTGCCGGCGCCGCCGTCGAAAGCGTCGCTGCCGGCGCCGCCCATCAGGTAGTCGTCGCCTTCCCCGCCCACCAGGACGCTGGCGCCGCCGGACGAATTCAGGTAGTCGTTGCCGGCGCCGCCATCGAGCACCGCGTCCGGCATCGACGCCTGCATCCAGTCGTTGCCATCGGTCCCGGTCCGGGTCTCGAACGGCGCGTTGACGTGGCCGTTGATGTCGTTCGCGCTCCACACGGCGTCCTCGAAGGCGAGCGTGATGGTCCGGTAGCCGTCCGGCTGGTCGAAGTAATGGGCCACCGTGATCCCTTCGGCGCTGCCCTTGAGGGTGATTTCCAGGTCGGGGCCGGCGCCGCCGTCGCTGCGCGTCAGGACCGCGCCGCCGGCGAACACCCCGCGCAGCTCGATGCGCTGCGCCGTGCCGTAGTCGGCCGGGGCCAGCATCAGGTCGTGGCCCGCGCCGCGTCCGGCGACGATGGTGTCGTGGCCGGCGCCGCTGTCGATGGTGTCGTTGCCGCTGCCGCCGATGAGGAAATCGTCGCTCCAGCCGCCCTGCAGCAGATCGTCGCCGCTGCCGCCGTACAGGACGGCGCTGGGCGTGCCGCCACCGTGGAGGGTGTCGTTGCCCGTCCCGCCGTACACGACGGCGCCGAACAATTCATCGTTGCCGCCGGCGCCGTCGATCAGCATGCTGCCGGCCCTGTCGTCCCCGTCGCCGAGAACCAGCACCTGCTCCTCCGGCGGCGCCGCGCTGTGGGCCGCGATGGCCGCGGCGTCCCAGCGCATGCCGTCGGCGAAGCGGATACCGTCCACGGCGAACGGATGGGCGCCGCTTTGATAGTCGAACGCGAAGTGGGAGCGTACCGTGATCTGGTCGCCGGTGCCGGCCAGCGCGACCACGAGGTCGCCGCCGGCATTGGTCAGGCGCAGGTCCTGCGGCCCGATGCCGTCGCCGAACTGGATGGCGTTGGAGCCGAGACCGTTGAAGTCGTTGGCCTGGATGGTGTCCTGGCCGTCGCCGCGCTCGAACCGATAGAGCTTGTGCCCGGCGCCGCCAAACAGCATGTCGTTGCCCTGCCCGCCGTCGAGAACGTCGTTGCCGTCGCCGGCGAACAGCGTGTCGTCCCCGCCGCGGCCGTCCAGGATCTCGTCGTCCGGCCCGCCATACAGCATATTCGCGAAATCATCGCCGCTGATCGTCGTTGGCATTGCTTTGCTCCCATAGAATTGTCGGAAACGTTGTTCTATGGAAACTTTGGATGAATGTCAAGCGTTTTCAGCGGGTATCGGTCTCTTCCCATGCTTTGGCGCGCTCGACGGCGCGGTTCCAGCGCGCCATCAGGGCGGCGCGCTGGTCGGCGCCGAGCGCCGGTTCGAAGCTGCGTTCGGCCTGCCACTGGGCGGCGATCTCCTCGCGCGATTCCCAGAAGCCGACCGCCAGCCCGGCCAGGTAGGCTGCGCCCAGGGCGGTGGTTTCCGTTACCCGCGGCCGGACCACCGGCACGCCGAGCAGGTCGGCCTGGAACTGCATCAGCATGTCGTTGCGGGCGGCGCCGCCGTCGGCGCGCACCTCGGTCACCGGGCAGGCCGCGTCGCGCCGCATGGCCTCGAGCAGCTCCGCGCTCTGGTAGGCGATGGCCTCCACCGCGGCGCGCGCGATGTGGCCGCGGTTGGTCCCGCGCGTCATGCCGACCAGGGTGCCGCGCGCGTACGGGTCCCAGTGCGGCGCGCCCAGGCCGACGAAGGCCGGCACCAGGAACACGCCCGCGCTGTCCGGCACCGAGCTGGCCAGCGCCTCGACGTCGGACGACTGGCTGATGATGCCCAGGCCGTCGCGCAGCCACTGCACCGTGGCGCCGCCCATGAAGACGCTGCCTTCCAGCAGATAGTCGGTCTGCCCGTCCACCCGCCAGCCGACCGTGGACAGCAGGCGGTTGTGCGAGACCGGCGCGTGGGTCCCGGCGTGCATCAGCATGAAGCACCCGGTGCCGTAGGTGTTCTTGACCATGCCGCGCCGGTGGCAGGCCTGGCCGAAGGTGGCGGCCTGCTGGTCGCCGGCGATACCGGCCAGCGCGATCGGACGCCCGAACAGGTTGGCGTGGGTGGCGCCCACCTCCTCGCTCGAAGACACCACCTCCGGCAGGATCGCCTCGGGAATGCCGAACAGGTGCAGCAGCTCGCTGTCCCAGCGCATCAGGTGGATATTGAAAAGCATGGTGCGCGACGCGTTCGACACGTCGGTCACGTGGCGTCCGGTGAGCTTGAAGGCGAGCCAGCTGTCGACCGTGCCGAAGCACAGTTCCCCGCGCTCCGCCCGTTCGCGCGCCCCCGGCACGTTGGCCAGCAGCCAGGCCAGCTTGGTGGCGGAAAAATAGGCATCGAGTTCGAGGCCGGTGTTGGCGTGGATGCGCGCGGCCTTGCCCTCGGCACGCAGGCGGTCGCAGTCGGGGGCGGTGCGCCGGTCCTGCCAGACGATGGCCGGCGCCACCGGCTCGCCGCTGTCGCGGTCCCACAGGACGGTGGTCTCGCGCTGGTTGGCGATGCCGATAGCCGCCACGTGGGCCGCGTCCACGCCCTGCTCCTGCAGCACCTGGCGGGCCACCGCGAGCTGGCTGCGCCAGATGTCGTTCGGGTCGTGCTCGACCCAGCCGGGCTGGGGAAAATGCTGGGGAAATTCCTGCTGCGCGACGCCGCACAGCCGGCCATGACGGTCGAACAGGATGGCGCGCGAACTCGTGGTGCCCTGGTCCAGGGCGAGGACGTAGTGGGTCATGGGCATCCCGTAGTAATCAGTGATGCAAGCCGATAGGCCGGATTCTGTTACGGCGCTTGCGCGCTATGACAGCCATTCCTCTAGGCGCCGAATTACTCCGGCGCTCAAGCTTCCTACCCGCACGCTCCGCGAGCAGCATCATCGCGTGCCTATTTGGAATTGCTCCAGGTGGAGGTTACCGCGTTTCACCGTAACTTAATACGCTCGTCTCTGTGGCCCTATTCCTCGCCTTATACCCGGCCTCGGCTTGCGCCGAGGAAGGGCTTTCGGCGGACGGCCGTTAACCGTCACCCCGCTCTGTGGAGTCCGGACCTTCCTCCCGCCCGCTCCGAAAAGCGGACCAGCGGCTGTCTGGCTTGCATCGGGACCCATTGTACCAGCGGCATGACGGGGCAGCGAAATTTGATGTCGCGATTTCAAAAGCCGCCGCCAAGGCGAACCCCTAGAATGCCCGATACCCTATTCAAGGCAGGTATCCACATGACGCATCCCCTCCGCTCCGGCGGCCAGATCCTGGTCGACGCCCTGAAAGTCCACGGCGTGGACATGGCCTTCGGCGTGCCCGGCGAGAGCTATCTCGACGTGCTCGACGCCTTGCACGATTCCGGCATCCGCTTCGTGATCAACCGTCAGGAGGGCGGCGCCGCCTTCATGGCCGAAGCCTACGGGAAGATGACGGGCCGCCCCGGCATCTGCTTCGTCACCCGCGGCCCGGGCGCGACCAACGCTTCGATCGGCGTGCACACGGCGTTCCAGGATTCGACCCCGATGATCCTCTTCATCGGCCAGGTGGGCGGCGACTTCATGGACCGCGAAGCCTTCCAGGAAGTGGATTACCGCCGCATGTACGGCCAGATGGCCAAGTGGGTGGCCCAGATCGACCGCGCCGAGCGCATCCCCGAATACATGGCGCGCGCCTTCCAGGTGGCCACCAGCGGCCGGCCCGGCCCGGTGGTGCTGGCCCTGCCCGAGGACATGCTGGTGGCCAAGGCCGCCGTGGGCAACACCCGCCCGTACGCGCCGGTGCAGGCCGCGCCGTCCGCCGCCCAGGTCGCGCAGCTGCGCGCCATGCTGGCCGCGGCCAAGCGCCCGGTCGTGGTGGTCGGCGGCGGCACCTGGACCGACGCCGCCTGCGCCGACCTGGCCCGCTTCGCCGAGGCCAACCGCCTGCCGGTCGGCTGCGCGTTCCGGTTCCAGGACCTGCTCGATAACGCCCACCCGAACTATGTCGGCGACGTCGGCATCGGCATCAATCCCAAGCTGGCCGCGCGCATCAAGAACGCGGACCTGGTGCTGGCCATCGGCCCGCGCCTGGGCGAGATGACCACCAGCGGCTACACCCTGCTCGCCTCCCCCGTGCCGCAGCAAAAGCTCGTGCACATCCACATGGCGGCCGAGGAACTGGGCAGCGTGTACCAGGCCGACCTGATGATCGCCTCGGGCATGCCGCAGGCCATGGCGATGCTGGCGGCGATGGAGCCGGTCGACGCCTCGGCCTGGGCCGGCAGCGTCGAGGAGGCGCGCGCCGAGCTGGCCGCCTGGCAGCAGGAGCCGCCGATCTTCAAGAACGAGAACGCGCCGCTGAACCTATGGCAGGTGGTGCAGGACATCATGGCGCAGGCGCCGCGCGACACCATCATCACCAACGGCGCGGGCAATTACGCGACCTGGGCGCACCGCTTCTTCCGCTACGGCGGCAAGCGCACCCAGCTCGCGCCGACCAGCGGCGCCATGGGCTACGGCGTGCCGGCCGGCGTCGCGGCCAAGATCGTCGATCCGGCGCGCACCGTGATCACCTTCGCCGGCGACGGCGAATACCTGATGAACGGCCAGGAACTGGCGACCGCCGTGCAGTACCAGGCCGGCGTCATCATCCTGGTCTTCAACAACGGCATGTTCGGGACCATCCGCATGCACCAGGAGCGCGAATATCCGGGCCGCGTGTCCGGCACCTCGCTGCACAACCCGGACTTCGCGGCGCTGGCGCGCGCGTTCGGCGCGCACGGCGAAGCGGTCCACACCACCGCGGAATTCGGCGCGGCATTCGCGCGGGCGCTGGAGCACACCCGCGCGCACAAGCTGCCCGCCCTGATCGAACTGCGCTACGACGGCAATCTGATCACCCCGAATGCGACGCTCGACACCATCCGCAATAACGCGCAAGCGGCGCGCGCCAAGTAAGCCGCGGCGCGGCGCCAAGCGGGCGCCGCTGCCGCGCACCACGCCCGCCGCGGCGTGGTGGACGCCCTGCCACAACTGGATCAAGCGCTGGATCTGACCCGGTCCGCAGGGGGCGCTCTGGTAGAATACGCGCGACCTTTCATCGAGCCGTATCCCGCCACGAGAGCCAATGTTTAGCTTCTTCAAGAAAAAGAAACCCGAAGCCGACACCCCCACGCCAGCGCCGGCCGCGCCTGAAGCGCCCGCCCCGACCGAGGCGCCGCGCGGGTTCGGCTCGTCCATTGCAGCCTTCTTCCTTGGCAAGAGCGCCGAAGACGAAGCGGCCGAGGCCGCCGCAACCGCTTCGCCGGCCGTAGCGCCTGCCGCGACCGAGGTTCCTGAACACACGGCCGCGCCTTCGCCGCCACCGACTCCGGCTCCCACCCCGGCGCCGGCTGCCGCGCCCACGGCAGCGCCGACGCTCGCTCCGACGCCGGCCCCGACGTCCGCCCCGACACCAGCCCCGACGCTCGCGCCGGAAGCGGCCCCGACGCCCGCACCGACGGCTGCCCCAACGCTGGCGCCGACGGC